>JBCBZF010001213.1:0-1972 GCA_039815525.1 Bacteroidota bacterium
CCGATCAGTAAAAAGCAAGGCAGTTCCTTTTTGGTGAATTATCGATATTCAACCGTGGGGCTGATTCAGGAATTGGGGCTGGTCGACGTGAATGGTACGCCCCGCTTTCAGGACGCAGCTTTCAAACTAATGCTGCCAACTGAGAAGTTTGGGATTTTCTCCTTCTTTGGACTGGGCGGTTTGAGCAAGCTGGACTTTTTAGATGTCGATCAAAGCTTGTGGGAAACGCCTGGGAACAATGGCATGCGGGGGGATATTCAGGAAGATTTCTATAAAAATGCCCACCTGCTCAATCTGGGCATGAATCATACCCTGAGCCTAAGCGACAACAGCTACCTCAAAACCACGCTGCTTTTTTCGACCGAAGGCATTGATGACGAAATCATCGAATCCCGTTTTGTTCGCATCCTCGATGGCAATGATCAGGTCTTGCGTGATTCCATGGTCAGTCAGGGACCGAATTTTAACAGCCAACTGGAAAAACGCAGCTATCGTGGGGCCATGACTTACAATCATAAACTCAACGCCCGCAACAAAATTCAGATCGGGACCAAGTTTGCGCTGTTTGATTATGTCATCAATCAAAGTCAGCTGCTTCCGGATGGGCAGTCTCGTTTCAATCTGGTGGACATGGATGAGAATATCAGTACCCTGCGCAACTTTATCAGTTGGAAACATCGCCTCAATGAGAATCTGACTTTTGTGGGAGGGGTGCATAATATGAATGTGTTGTTCAACAATAAAAGCACCATTGAGCCACGCCTTGCCATCAACTGGAAGCTGAACGACCGCAGTCGCTTCAGCCTTGGCTACGGCCTGCACAGCAATATGGAAGGTGTACACAGCTATTTCGCCCAGGTACAGGATCCAGATGGAACGATTCGCCAACCCAATCTTGACCTGGATTTGCTCAAGGCTCATCACATTGTCCTCGGTTATGAGCGACGCATTGGACAAAACATGCGGGCCAAAGTCGAACTATACTATCAGGATCTCTACAATCTCCCGGTGGAGAACAATGACACCAGCTATTTCGCTACCATCAATGAGGGGCTGGAGTTTCGCTATGTCGATCTGGTCAATGAAGGGACTGGTCGCAATTATGGCATTGAGTTGACCCTGGAACGCTTTTTTGCAAAAAACTACTATTTCATGATCAATGCCTCACTTTATCGTTCACTGTATACGCCACTGGATGGCAGAGAGCGCAGCACACAGTATGATGGTGAATTTCTGGTGAATGTCCTGGCAGGAAAAGAGTTTGTCGGTCTGGGCAAAAAGAAGAATCAGACCCTTGGGCTCAATCTGAAAGCTTTCTTCGGCGGAGGACGGAAAATCATTCCTTTGTTGCGTGATGCCAATGGCAACCTGGCGGTTGATCCAGCCAACAATCGATTCTTCGATTATGATCGCGCCTATGAAGACAAATTGCAGGATTTGTACACCATTATCCTCTCGGCCAGCTACAAATGGAACCGTCCCAAAACCACACACGAAGTCTTTGTCAATCTTGAAAATATCACCAATGTCAAAGGCAAAATCTCAGAATTTTATGATGAAGATGAACCAGGGCAGATTGGTTACCTGGCCCAGTTTGGTTTCTTCCCCAATCTGATGTATCGGGTGTATTTTTAGCCTCGAATACATAGTGTCCATCGATGAGAAGAAGCCGTTTCATACGTCAGGAAACGAACCCCAGATCAGGTCTGGGGTTCATTTATAAAAAGTGGACGTGTTGGACAACTTCGTTTATCATTCCCTGGGAAACCAATCTGAACTGGACCCATGAAGTGCCTGCCTTTAAGAGATCTGCAGCCAAACGAATGTCCATCACCATGCGGACTTACAGATAAACGGGAGAATAATTGTGCCGTGATACAACCCTGAGGCGTACTTTTCCATCTGACTAAAAAAAGTCTCGATGAAAAAGCTATATGGCAAGAGAAAGGTGGCCATTCAACGTCTTAATCCG
>JBCBZF010000340.1:0-6575 GCA_039815525.1 Bacteroidota bacterium
AAAAAGCGACCAGTATGCTTTTTATAGTGAGCGTATTGCTCAGAGAGAGCAGAACGGGCAAATTTTTCCTCTTCATGACGGGAAGAAAAGGTGTACAAAATGATCGGGACAATGACGCCGGGCAACCCCCACCATAGCTGACTGGCGAGAACGACACCAGCATAGGTAAGAATATAAGACGTATAAAATGGATGCCTGATCAGTCGATACGGCCCTTCCTGCATGAGATGTTTGGGCAGATTTTGGGAGAATGCACCGGTCAACGGACGCCGCTGATTGGTGCGAATGCACCACCAAAAAAGCGCTGCTGAAAACAGAATCAAGCTGATCCCTCCGACAAATTGCCAGGTGGTTTGTGGCGGGACAAAGCAAGCCACAATCAGGACAAACACTTGTGATGTAATAAGCAATACCGATAAGTATTTTAGCTCTTGGGAAGGATTGTCCTCGATGATAAAATGCTTAAATGCTGCCCAGATGAATGAAGCGAAATTGAGAAGTGCCATCATAAAAATGATGAGAGAATGAATTTCCATCTTGTTGATTGATTGGTTGAAAGAGAAAAGCAGTTTTTAAGCCATTTGGCGATTGAGCAACATGCGAAGATTGGCATAACGACCAACCGCAATGCGTTCATCCAGTTCGAGAAAGTCGACTGCAGAGTAGGGAAAGCTACACTCACCGGGGGAGGTTCGCATCAGGCAACGACCTGGTCCAATCTGGACATCTTCAGTATGTCCACTGATGTCAAAATGGTCGGGATGACTTTTCATGCCCATGAATCGTTCGTAGAATTTGGCATGACGTTCCTGTACCAGGGTGATGATCCAGTCAGTTGGATCGACATACTGGGCCAGGGCCTGCACCCGGAACAGCATTCCACGCACCAGACGAGAATCACGTCCGGATAGACCAGGTCGGATGGCATGCCGATTGGACTCAAGGATGCTGTCAGTGTGGGAAAAGTTGCGGGTCATGAAATCCGGATCATACTGCCAGGCTGGAATTGCGGCCCAGTCGTACGTCTTTGAAAAAACTGAATTGCGGATGGTCCCAACGGCTTCGTTTTCATACCACACCAGCATGGTGGTGCTATTGGCTTGCTCGTCAAATTCGTCTATGAGCAGATGCGCTGCATTGGCATTGACAAGTTGCTTTTCGTGATAGGCCTCATAACGGAGCTGACAGGCTCGACGGAGGCTTTCCGGCCGAATGCAAATTTCTACAATGAAACCATGAGATTGGAAGAGGATTTGATCCTCAAGGTGGGTCTGCGCAATGAACATGAGTGATGTTGCGATTTAAAATGAGACAATAAGATCCCAGTCACATTCACCTAAAGGCAATAAATAAGGGAAACAGGAGATGTGACCCTGGACCTGTGATGTGTTCAGCGCAGAGAGAACAAAAGAACTACGTCAACATGTGAATGGCTTTCAAGCGTTGTGCAGCGAGGGGGTGCTTTCAGCATTCATAATGCGTATAACTGACTGTCTCAAAGTACAAAAAACTTTTTCTCAGCAAAAGATTTACCCCTGCAAAATGCCATAGATTTGATTCCTGTTTCGAAAGACTTTACACAGCTGAGGCTCATTGATCGATTAGGGCCGAATGAAAAACCAAGTCAATAATAGGAGGCCAGCAGTGAATAAAAGGGTCTTTTGGCCAGTTTTGGCATCCAGCCCAAATTGTTCTCGAAAATCAGCCCGATTCATCTGCCAAAGCACCAAGACGGTCATGAGCGCACTACCCAAAAGCTCCCAAAAAGAAGGAATCCATGCATCAAATTGGCCTAAAAAAGGATCCGTCGCTGTTTCAGTCGAAAAGCTATGACGCCAGGTTGTGGGAAACAGATAAAGGGTACTGCCTATTTGACTGACCAGCCAGAAGACCAAGAGTATCCAGGCAAATGATTTTTTGACAAAGTAGAAAATCGATCCTACCAGCAAAGCCATTGGCGGTACAAGAAGAAGGACCAGACTCAGATCCCATTCTGACATTGGGCTGCTTAGATTCAACCACCAGAAAGAGGCATCCTGGTACACCTGATACAGACTCACCAGGATGAAATAAGCACCCACTAGTAAGAAAACTGACTGGTCTGAGCGTTTACCTATCTGGAAAGGCAAGAGGTTTTGCAATAGTTCATTGCCTTTGGCCAGGTTTCCTTCCGGGAAATTGGATTGTCCACCTATCTGCTTGGCAGCCGCTTGCATTCGAATCTGGGCCAGTACATCCGGGGCGGGATTTCTGCGTTGCAGCTCCTGTTGAGCCTCTGCGACGACTTCAGCTTTGTAGGCATCTGCCTGATCAATGACTTCAATGAGTTGGTGGATGGAATACTGACGAAAGTCTGGTTGTGGGTTTGACATGAGAAAGTGTTTTCGGGGCAGGCTGTTTGAAAGTGCACCTCAAGCTTGATTTCGCCGAAACTTTTTGAGGCCGTATTTCCTGAGATATAGGAAAAAGCCAATGATCAGCAAGATCCCAAACAGAGAGGGTAAATATTGACTGTGTGGCTGATACGCATCAAAGACAGTACCGCTAAATGCTGCCAGCAAACCAGTGAAGGCACTTGTCATTTTGTAAATGTGCTCATACAGCCAGATTCGCTGTTTGTGATATGTCTTCCTGGGGATCACGAAACGAAAGAGATCATAGGTAATCACCAGTAGCAGGGCACCAGTGGTGCTGTAAATCAGGATCGGAGACCAATACATATCAGTGGCCTTGAAATAGAAGAGGTAATATATCAGAATCAACAAACTGATCAGGGCAATGGCGATGTCGATTTTACGTGGCGCATTGCTGCGAAACTGTAGGATCCGGTAGCCCGAGAATGCGACATATCCGCTCAGAACAGTAATGACCAGCAAAAAGACGTTCCTCCCATACCCAAACACCCCAATCAGCCCGGTCAATATGACAATGCTCATGAAGATGAGAAAAAAGCGTCCGCTTCGGTTGTGAATTGTCCCTCCTTTTACACTGGACAAAGCGACAAAGCCCAGTAAGAGCGCAATGGTACCGGACAAAACATGGATGAAGATGTTGATTTGATGCAGCATGGGATCTTGGATTCTGTTCCTGTTGAGAGAACCCAAATAGCAGACCATCAATGTTTTATAGAAAGGGAAAATGGTGAGTGGCCTATATATTCAGTGAATGCCAGGCTACAAATGGTGAACAGAATCACTCAATCCTGATCAAAGACCGAATGCTGGCGGAATAGCTCTTACTGCTGGTAATCGGAGAGATTGTTGCTGCATCAAATTCGATCTGATAGCGGGCATTCAGACGTGGTTGGATATGTTTGATATGGCGGCTGTTGACAATGTGTTTTCGGTGGACCCGCATAAAGTGATCCGGCAATCGCTCTTGGAGAAACAAAAGTGAGTAATCACAGAGTTTCTTTTTTCCATGAATATCAAAAACAAAGGAATAATTGTCATAAGCTTCAAAATAGACAATCTCATCGATCGGTATCAGGAAAAAGCTGTCACTTTGCCTGACAGGCAGTTTGGAAAGGGAGGATAAATTTCCTGATAACTCTTTTCCAGTTTGAGCAGGATTTTCCTGGACGTCTGTTTGCTCGTTGGACAGGAACCGGCCATGAAAAAAGCTCAATCCGAGCACCAGGGAAATGACACCATTGAATAAGTGCATATTGTCCCAACTGAAGGGAGAAAAGGCTTCATTAGAAAAAATGAAAAACCGGATAAGATGTTCTACTTCGGTTGCCAGTATCCCAAGCAAGATAAACAGGATCGCCAGAACGGCGTAGCGTTTCCAGGCTGGTGAGAGGAGTTGTTGAAGCCAATCCTTATGAAGCGCGACAGAAACCAGGGAGTATCCAATGATCAAACTGGTAGAGAGAGATAAAATCGCGGATTGGATCCAGCTGATCTCACCGTGGATGAGATAGTTGGCGGTGCCGATTCCCAGAGCAATCAGCAGAATGTTTGGCAGATATTGCAACCCTCGCCTGAGGTCAACATGTACAGCCTTATTGTTCATCTTCGGCACCTGAGGGATCCCATTTCACTTTCGCATAGACAGCTTCCAGATTTAGCGTCATACTGGGTTGGGTCAAAGGAATCTGATCTGTCAATTGATCAAAGATAAACACCTCCCAATGATTTTCAGCCTTTCTCCTATATACTTCTATCAAAGGCTTTTCCTGTCCAACCAGAATGTATTCCTGCAGGCTGGGGATGGAGCGGTAAAACTGAAATTTGAGGCTTCGGTCTTTTGCTTCGGTGCCAGGGGAGAGAATTTCGATCACACTGATTGGATTGAGTAAGGTATCGAAATGCTGGTCTGAGAATTCTCCCGGCTCCCGATAGATCACCAAATCCGGATAGACATAGCTGTTCCGAAGGGGATTGACGACTCTGAGGTCACCAAAGTTTACACTAAAGTCGTCTGAAACTACCTTTCGTATCTCGAAGTGAAGATTACTGGCAATTTTACTGTGAATTCTGGATGTGCCTGCCATTTCATATAGGGTACCGAACAGCAGTTCGACCTTTCCCGCCTCACGGGGGCGGGCTCGTTCATCATCCAGAAATTGTTCCGGTGAAATTGTCATTGCTGTTGCAATCATGGACGTCTTTTTCTCCATTCGTACCCATTTGTTGGTTTTGCGTGAACGCCGGTGGCAAAAAAATCCCAGTGTTTGTTCTTTCTGCCATTTCCCATGCCCCAGAGTGCAAAGGGAAAGTGGAAAGGGATTCATAAGAAGATACGAAAAAAAGGCAGTAAGCTTTTCACATGACTACTTATCCAGCCAATTTTCCCGCTCTTTCAACAAATCATCCAGGGTGTAGCGATCGTGGAGAACACCCTGACGGATCACTGCCTCTATATCCCTTGTGGCCTGGATGTCTTCCAGTGGGTTTCGACTGAGAACGACCATATCGGCCATTTTGCCTTCAGCAAGACTGCCAAAATCTGCCTCTCGTCCCATGAATCGTGCGCCCTCAATGGTGGCTGCTTGCAGGGCTTCCAGCGGACTCAGCCCTGCTTCGACCAATAAAGCGAGTTCGTCATGTAGTGAAAATCCGGGAAAAACATAGGAATTATAAGCACCACAATCAGAGCCGGCTAAAATCCGGACATTTGCCTGTTTGAGTGGCGCGACCATGCCCATAAACTGATCCAGCACCTTGTGCATACGTTCATTAATCTCTGGCGGACGTCGCCTGGCGCTTTCTTCTCGTCCACGGTAGGTCTCACGAATGGCGGGCGGAATGTACATCAGTTCTGGCTCATGGCCATGAGGCTCGCTGTCCAATCGATAAACAAGTTGACTGACGAATAATGTCGGAATCACTGCTGTGCCCCGTTCTGCCAGTTGGGCAAAGACCTGCGATTGCAGAGCGGGTGCCTGATGCTCGGAAAAACGCGTCAATGCCTCAAAAAAGCTCGTTTTGCGTCCCGATAAATGATCCTGGACAATGCGCTCTTCTTCTGGTGAACATGCCTGTAAGATGGGGAATAGATGTTCTACGGCATCCAGTCCACTGCCGACTGCTTCCATGAGTCTGACGGTATGTGGCATATGGCCAGAGGTCAGGAAGTTCCTTTTCTCGGCCTCCTCTAAGACAGCCAGGTAGTTTTCCCGACTGATTTTGCTGTCATAGACTTTGATGAAATCAATGCCGCCCATCGCTTTCAGAGAATCCAGGCCAGCTTGAATCTGTGATCGGTTTTCTACCTCAATTGAGCCGGGCCAGCTTGGGTCGGGACCATCGAATTTGGGACCGGCTGTAAAAATCTGGGGACCAAGTAATCTCTTTTGCCCAATGTCTTTTCGCCAGGTAAGGATCGCGTGGGTCATATCGCCGCCAGCGTCCCGAATCCCAGTCACGCCATTGGCAAGGAAAAGTCCAAGAAAGGATTCATTCTCGCGGATCAATTTATCGCCTCCCCGCAGATGAACGTGCATGTCCCATAAACCAGGCATGACGTATTTTCCGTCCAAATCTACCACTACGGGGTCAGAAAAATCATCTGGATCCAGAGCAGCTTTGACGATTTTGATCCGGTCAGCTGCAATACCAATGCTTTGATTTGCCTGAATGTTACCACTTTCTACATCGATAATCCGTGCATTGGTCAGAATAAGATCCAATGGCATGGTGTCTCTTGCCCGTTGAAAACGGCAACCACATAAAATGAGACATATACAGAGCAGGTAGTGTCTTTTCATAGGCAAAAGGTCTGCATAAGAGATTCCTTTTCCTAACAAACGTTGCGGGGCTGCCTTGGTTTGCAGTCTTTCACGAATGTGTGCAATCTTAACCCCAAACAGATACTGTCCTGGACTCAAAAGATATCCGCCAGAATTTGGTCAAATAGCCTTCTGGAAAATGGTTGTCTCCAGACCAGTGTGGCCTGAATCCGTAGGGTGTTCATCCGATCATACCAGTAGGTGGGCAAGATATGACAAATGCTTTCACATTGAATAAGCAGTTCAGGAAAGCGAGGCCAAATAGTGGTCCAGCTGCTGTTTGCTTGCGAAATGGAGGGTTTGATTGGCACCCTCTTCCCGAAATTGTTTGATAAACGCA
>JBCBZF010000636.1:0-4333 GCA_039815525.1 Bacteroidota bacterium
CCAAAAGAGATCAATGTGGAAGTGTTAGCTCCACGGCAAATCTCCTTTGAATTAGACTATCGAAAAATAGATCTTAAGAATTCACAGAGAATGCAATTCTTTGTCCCTCCGCATTATGTTCAGGCTGATTGTCCATAGTATTCTGCCATTGCTGCTGCTTTGGTCCATGCCAATCTGGGTATATGCTCAGAATGGTCCCAGTCGCCATGATTTGCAGGCACAAATCGATCTGACAGACAGACTGCTTTCAGAGACCGAAAACAGGCGGGAAATTGCCTTTTCTGAGCTCGGCCTGATTCGAAAAAAGGTTGAGTTGCGTGAAAAGCTGCTCTTCCAACTGGAAAAGGAAATAATTTCCATAGAACAGCAAATCGATGACTTAAGCGGTTTGATCGGTGCCATGGAAACTGATATTAGCCGGATACAGGAAAATTACGGTAAAACAGCCCGCCAGACTTACCAGAGTTTTGATACAGACAACTTTTGGCTCTCGATTTTCAGTTCTGAAAGCCTTTCTGAAGCCTATTACCGGGCGCTTTACTTTCGTAAATTTAGTCAGTATCGCCGCGAACAAGTCCAACTCATCCAACGAACCAAACAATTTCTGGAAGAACAAAGCGAAAGCCTTTCGGTCAGCATAGCAGAGAAAGAAACGCTCTTGTTGGATAAACAGGAAGAACTCAATCTGTTGCAGGCGGATAAAGCAGAACAAGATGTGATGTTCACACAGATTCGGCAGCAAGAGATTTCATACCAAAAGCAAATTGAGCGTCAGCGCGAGCAGCTATTTGACCTGATTCAGACCACCAGTCGAACCGCTCCAGTGGTCAAAGATGAATTCAGCAAAAAAGAAACGACTCTGGCAGCTGAATTTGCAGATAACCAGGGACGCATTCCATGGCCGGTTGTCAAAAGTGAGGGGATTGTCGTAGGCAAATTTGGTAAGTACCGTGATCCCTACGGAAATGCAGTCCACAATGATGGGATCTTCATTCGTACCGCAACGGGTCAGGCGGTTCGATCTGTTTTCGCGGGTCGGGTTTCGGCAGTTCGGCTGGTCCCTATGAGCGGAACGGCTGTCATTATTCAGCATGGAGATTTCTACAGTGTATATGCCAATTTGGCTGCTACCCCACTGGAAGTGGGACAGGTGGTGCATACCAATCAGCGAATCGGAACGGTCAGAACGGATAAACGGACCGGAGAAACCACATTAAATTTCATGATTTACCAAAAACCTTCTACCTTTCTTGATCCCGAAGAATGGTTAGCCGGTAAGCAATGAAATCCATCAAACACTGGGTCTTTTGGCCCCCTTTCCTGATTTTAATCGGTTCAATGGCGTATAGTCTGTTGGATGCAGAATCTTTCAGCGAGCAGACAAAATTTTTAAATGCTCAGTTGCTGGAGCATTTCGGCTGGCTGTTCTCGGTCAGTACGCTGTGTTTTTTGGGAATCTGTATATGGGTTTACTTTTCTCCTTTGGCAAACATCAGAATTGGCGGAAAGGATGCGAAACCCATTCTGACCAAATGGCGATGGTTTGCGATTACCCTCTGTACCACCGTGGCAGTGGGGATTCTTTTCTGGGGCACAGCAGAACCCTTGATGCACTATCAATCACCGCCCCAAGGGCTGGGCATTGCGCCCAATTCGCCTGATTCGGCCCGTTTTGCCATGTCCACCATGTTTATGCACTGGACCTTTATTCCCTACGGCATCTATGCACTGGCCGGATTGATGTTTGCCCTGACATACTACAATCTGAAACAGCCCTTTAGCCTGGGTTCTATGCTGTATCCACTGATTGGGGAACGTGCATACGGACCACTCGGCAATGCGGTCGACGCGATCTGTCTGTACAGTTTGGTAGCAGGAATGGCCGCTTCACTCGGAGCGGGAATTTTGAGTTTGGTTGGTGGCATGGAAAGTGTTCTTGGCGTCCCGGATGCGCCCTGGGTACTGGCATTGGTGGCCATTCTGATCGTGGGTACCTTTATCCTTTCAGCAGCCAGTGGATTGTTAAAAGGCATTCGCATTCTGTCTGATATCAACATCAAGGCCTTTTTCGGCTTCAGCATCTTTGTTTTCATCTTTGGTCCCACTACTTACATTCTCAGCTTTGGCTTTGAAGGACTGGGGGAATTTTTGCAGACTTTCTTTCAGAGAAGTTTGTATACCGGAACCGCTGCCGGCGATAGCTGGCCGAAGGACTGGACCATTTTTTACTGGGCAAACTGGCTGGCCTGGACCCCGGTGACGGCACTCTTTCTGGGGAGATTGTCCGTTGGTTATACCGTTCGGGATTTTCTGAATATGAATCTGATTTACCCTTCGATCTTTGGTTGTCTGTGGATGATGATTTTCAGTGGGACTTCATTATATATGGACATTCATTCAGTTGAAGGCGGATTGGCTACAGTGTTGGCTGAAAAAGGCTTTGAAAATGTGATGTATGCGGTATTTGATCGCTTGCCGCTTTCCACTGTAACAAGCATCATTTTCATTCTGGTGACCTTTTTATCCTATGTCACCGCGGCTGATTCCAATACCTCCGCCATGAGCGGACTGAGTTCCAGTGGTATTTCTCCTGAAAGTCCTGAGCCATCTTTCTGGATCAAAATCATTTGGGGCAGCATCGTCGGACTGATTGCCTGGGTAATGGTCAGTCAGGCAGATATCGAGGGCATCAAAATGACGTCTAATCTAGGTGGGTTCCCCGCATTGTTTCTGGTGATTGCAGTGGCGGCAGGTATGATACGGTTGATCCGGAATCCGGAGATGTTGCGGAAATGAAGTAGAGCGAATGCAAGGTAAGTTTTGCTTAGGGCTTGATTATAAACAGCTATTAATCATCATTTTACCCTTCATTCATACTTTTCCTTAAATGAAAAGTATGCAAAAACCAAGGTCAAAAAATGTTGCCAAGCACTAGAGTCAATGCGCTTTTATACTGCTATACCGATCTTTACAAGATTCTTATCCAAAACTTGCTTACAAAACATCCCGCAGCTCCTTGTGCTTTTGAAACACGGACTTTGCAAATGGGCAGAGGGGCATGATGCGAATGCTATGGGTGCGGGCATATTCTACCGCATGTTCGACCAGTTGTTTGCCTACGCCCTGTCCACGAAGCTTATCAGAGACATCGGTATGATCAATGATCATCATGTGCTCACCAGCACGGGAATAAGTCATCTCGGCCAGACGCTCGCCGTCTACCAGGATGTAAAAGCTGCCTTTGGAAGTATTTTGTTCTTGTTGGATCAAGTGCATATCAGGAAGTTTTAGGCTTTAATATCCATCAAATCGAGGAGAAAAGCATACTGCAAGGCAACTTCCCGATACGGTTGGAAGCGACCACTGGCACCACTGTGTCCGGCCTCCATATTGGTGTAGAGATATAGACGGCTTTGGTTTGTCTTTTGGGTGCGTAGTTTAGCGACCCACTTGGTTGGCTCCCAGTACTGCACCTGAGAATCATGGAGTCCTGAGGTTACGAGCAGATTGGGGTAGGCTTTTTCGTCCACATTATCGTAAGGAGAATAAGACAGCATATAACGGTAATATTCTTCCACCTTCGGATTGCCCCACTCGTCAAATTCACCGGTGGTGAGAGGAATGTCTTCATCCAGCATGGTGGTCACCACGTCCACAAATGGCACATCAGCAATCACGCCGTGAAACAGATCTGGCCGCAAATTCATACAGGCACCGACCAGGAGGCCCCCTGCACTGCCACCCCAAATGAAGAGCTTGTCTTTAGCGGTATACTTTTGCGCGACCAAATGCTCCGCACAGGAAATGAAATCAGTGAAGGTGTTTCGCTTCTTCAGCATTTTCCCATCATCATACCAATATCTTCCCATCTCCTGACCGCCCCGAATGTGGCCAATGACATAGACAAAGCCGCGATCCAGCAGACTCAAGCGGGCCGCACTAAAGTACGGATCTAAACTCAGGCCATAAGACCCATAGCCATACAACACACAGGGATGACTCCCATCCCGCTCCATGCCCTTGCGGTAAACCACCGACATCGGGACCTGCGTCCCGTCTTCCGCCCGCGCAAAGATCCTTTCCGACACATAATTATCCGCGTCAAAGCCGCCCAAAACCGGCTGCTGCTTCAGCAAAGTATGCTCCTTGCTGGCGAAGTCATACTCAAAGGTAGAGGCAGGGCGCGTCATCGACTGATACGAATAGCGCAGCTTGCCGCTCTCAAAAGACGGGTTAAAACCCGTCCCGGCCGAATAAGCAGGATCCGGAAAGGGTAAATAATGATCCTCACTCTTATCCCAGGCCATGATGCGAATCTGGTTCAGCCCATTGC
>JBCBZF010000196.1:0-8210 GCA_039815525.1 Bacteroidota bacterium
GGGGCGAAGGGCAATCTGATCATGCTCATCCGCACCATCATCCCCAAAAATTGGATAGTTCAGTTTGCTTGCACCGTATACATTCCGGAAAACCAATCGCCAATTTCGTTTGATACTATTGTAGCTCGAACCACCAACCCGCTTCATTCCGGCATTTTCCTGGAAGCCTGTTTTCCCGTCAGGATACATCACTTCCATGGAAACGGGTACTTCCAGGTTGCGGTCGGTACTGGTGTAGACATTGCTCAAATCTGCCGGATCCAATACCAGCGAAACAGATGGAATTTGCACCAGGCCCTCCATCAGTTGAGCGCCATAAATGGGGTCATTTTTCAGGCTGGCATCAAATTCCAATCCACTTTGCGGTTGGGAGGCAATGCTATTGGACTGATTGACGACATCATTGAGAAAGAGGTAGGTGTGGGTTTTAACCGTTGAAAAAGTATCAGCGGTACTGGCATAGGCACGAATGCAAGTGGTGGTACCAATCAATAAGGGATTGTTGTAGACCAGACCGTGATTGGGACCGGGTGCACTCCCGTCAACAGTGTATCGAATGATTGCATTCGGATCACTGGCCGTCAGACTGAGCTGAAAGAATGTATCATAATACCCTCTTTCGCTTGAGAAACTCATATCAAGGCCTTGCTGTGCCGCGGCCTGACTTCCTAAGCACAACAGCCCCAGTAGACACACACACAGACGCCTATACCTTTGGGCAAAATCCATGAAGCTTTCTTTGTAGCCGGTTATGGCAATTGTTCCTGAATGATAAAGTTGCGGGCAAAACTCGTATTGCCAGGCGCTGAGAGTACTGAGAGAAAAATGGTGATCGCATCAGATGAGAGCCCCTGAAAAATCACATTTCCATCCATGTTTACATCAGCGACATCATAAGCAGAGTAGATATAATTTCTTGCAAAGGTGGTATTGCCTGGTTCAGAAAGGAGACTGAAGAAAATCTGGCTGGGATCGCTGAGCCCCCCCTGAAAGCTAATTTCTCCATTGCCGCTCACATCACCGGCCCATAGAGCCCGTAAGGCAGGTGTGGGACTGGCCTGAGGATCGACACCATATATGAGCGTCGACGGATCAGAGAAATCGAATTCCAGAGCGGTTTCCCCCAACAGTTGTAAGTCCTGACTCATGACGCCAAGATGATTACGATGACGCACAGAAAAGTAGTATTCGCTGGCCTCTACCCCTTCAATGATCACCGCCGACACGCCATCGGTATCGACAATGTCTCCATCTCTTTGCAGCAGGGCTGCCCGTGTCCCAAGGATTTGAGCGGGATTGACCGCATCACGAACTTCGAGCAATACCCAGTCGACCACCGCATCCGTGCCAGTGATTTTGAGAATATTTTCAGAAACTTCCTCATTGCCATTGTGGCTAAATTGAGACAGAGCAGAGTATGGCTCAGTCTGCGGAATCAATTCAAGATCACGAAGATCATCGTTCATCAAACCTGACCCAAAGTCAAATGGACCTTGCAGGTAGGCTTTGGCCGCGACCAGTACATAATGACGAGGCGCAATGGTCAGCCAGTCTCCATCTTCAAGGGAAACATTGAAAAAGATCAGTTTCCCATCGCTGATCTCATCGGCGGTGATGATTTTATCCGGAGAGCCAGAAAAGTCGCCTGCCCCATCTATGACCAGCTTCCAGGAACGTACATCTACTTCCGTCCAGCCCAATCCCGAAAGATCAAACGAGAGATCAACCAATCCAACCTCGCCTGTTTCACTGATTCGCCAGCTGCGGCCCATTCGGTTTTTGAAACCACTCAGAATGTCGCTACTGGCATCAGCTGCTGTAGCCGGACCATTATCAGCACCCCAGACGAGATATTCTCCGTCTTCCAGATCGTCAGCGCCTGAAATGCGCAGGATGCTTCCGTCATGGACACTGCGAGAACTATTCTGGAGCAGTCCCTGCTCAGTGTTGATCCCTATGCCCGCAATAAAATTGGGGTGGGCATTGTGCTGATAATACAGGTGGGTGTCCACTGGAATGGTGATACCATATTTGATGGCAAAATAGGTTTCAATTTGCTGTCGCTCCGCTGGTCCGAGAATAGAATCATACACAATCATTTCGGCCAGTTGGCCATGCCAATGGTTCGAAGTTTCATTATCCCCTCCGGAACCATCATATTCCTGCCCAATCGAAGCACGATCGGCCCCTGTGATGGCATAGCCAGTCCAGTCATTTTCCTCATTCCCATTGACATATCCATCGATGTTGGTGGTCCCATTAATGATGAAAGAGGTTATGACGGCCTGATTGAGCCAGTTGCCAAGGGCTAGAGATGGTGCATCATCATCATAGATGAGTTCACCATTTGGCCGATGGCCAAATTTCAGGCGGTTGCTTCCTCCGAGGTGAGAGGAAAGATAATACCCATCCCCTCCATTTGATTCTGGAAGAAAGACTGTGAAGACTGAGCTATTGCCAGATATGGTGGTGGCAATAGAATTGACCTTCATCCAATCATTTACCCCATCAAAGGCGAGTACATCATGTCCGTTCATGGCATTGTCAAGACGAAGCGGTTGATCAGTCCCATCTGCCTGAAAGGCATCGGCCCCATTGCCACTTTGGTCCTGCCAGATGCGGACACCAGACTCAAAGGTCAGTCCCTCATCTCCTTTCAGCCACATGCGAAGGTTGCAGGGAGAATTGCCGGGGTGGGCCATGGTTCCACCTAACTCACGTCGTACGATGGCCAGCGAATCACATCCAAAGCGGGAGGTATAGCTGGTGGTATCAGCTCCGACATTGGCCGGGTCACAAACGGCTACCACGACCTCAGTGGTGATGGGATTCGGACCACACAATTCGGTTGCGAGGGTCAGATAATAGCCATCTTTGAGTTCAACATCATTGAACTGAATGGTTCCGTTATAGATCGCTCCAGGATAATAAACAACCGCATTGGTCAGATTGGTATCACCGTCTACCAATAAGGCAAAGCGGTTTGGATCAGACAGGTCAAGCCCCAGGCCATTGAGATCGAAGCGAACGGAGACAGGGTTCAACTGGCCTTTTTTATCCACCCGCCATAGGCGTGCAAATTTTTCATAATATACTCCAGCCTCAAAATTGGTCGGCACGCCCTGATAACTTTTGCCATTGTTGCCCCACATCAGATAACTTTCATCTTCCAGCCAAGGGGTGGGCATATTGATTTCGAGAATGTCGTCATCATTGATCGAACGGGCACGGGTCTGGTTCAGCCCGGATACGTCTGAGCGCCCAATCCCTGCAATATCCTCATTAAAATGTTGGTTTTTCTCAGCGTGCCAGATGACGGAAGAATCAGGCGTGATATAATCCTGGGCCATGCTTTGGTCCAGGCTGATACCATATTTGATGGCGAGGTAAGATTGGACGGCCATCCTTTGTCTGGGGGCAAGAGCGGAATCAAACACCACGATTTCGGCTATGGCTCCATCCATCATTTGACTGGCAATGGCTCCAGAACCACCAGGTTGGCTGCTGATATTGCCGCCAATGCTCATGGGGCCATTGAAGGCTGAAAGCGTGGCTGAGATATTTTCTTCCAGATGACCATTCTCCCAAAACAGTCCACTGCCATCTCCAATCAGATGAGACAAGAGGTCCCAATCCCCGATGCTCCCCTGGCTATTTGCACTCAGAATGTGAGAATATTGATTGGTAGACCCGCGGCGACGCATCAGATAATGGCTTTGGTAATTGGTATGAACCACCCGTGCCCAGCTATCACTGGAAGGGTTCATTTTTCCAACCACAAACAAACTCATCTCATCGCCAAAGGAAATATTGGTGGTCGCCAGTCTTTCATTGTCGAACTCCACCACCGGATAATAATTGAGCAGGTTCAATGAATCACTTTGGAAAGAAGGTTGATCAGAACCAGGTGCAGAAGCATCATGATCCCGGCCACTTTGGTCCTCCCAGTTGCTGATGGCCTGCCCATCAGGTGTACCTGACAATTGGTCTGCCTTCAACCACAAGGTAAGCGACTCCCCTACTCCACCGGGCCCACTGACAGAACCAAAGCTCAGGAAGTCCCCATGATCAAAGTCAACCCAGCCTTCTAGTTCATCTCCGTCGGGTTCCAGCAAAATCACCCTGGTTTGCCCCAGTGGGAATGTATTATCGGGCGAAACAAACATGGCATTGGTCCCCACTGGCAACATGGCTTTGGGTACCTGAATCTGTACTTCACCGATATTCCCAATCTCAGCAACACGCCATTTACGTGCGATCCCATTGTCTTGTAATCCATTGAAATCGCGGTTGAAGCCATTGATGGTTTGCCCATTGTGGCCCCAAACCTGATATTCTCCTTCATTGAGGTCATTTGGTTTGCGCATTTGCACAATCCCACCAGTCAGAGAGCGTGAATTCTTCTGATACAGGCATTGGGTGCTGTCAGCTTTCCCGATCCCAGCGATATCATTGGCATAGCTGGCATAGGTGTAGTACTGTTGGCTGCCAACCGGAACAGGAATGGCATATTTGATATTGAGGTATGACGTAACGTCAATGATCTCAGCACTGCTTAATGCCCGGTCATAAATGATCACTTCCGCGATATCTCCCTGCCACAGCCGGCTTGCAATGTCTCTGTCCCTTACCAATTGATTGGCACTAACATCACCAGTTGTAACCACAGACAGAATATTGAAGTCACCTGTATGCTGGGTGCTTCCTCCGGCTATACTGATCCCATTTTGTTCCCATGCGCCGTTTTGGACTTCTGTAGCTGCATGGGTGGTATGAAAGATCTCTCCGGTTGGTCCGCCATGAAAATCATAACCATTGTCCTCTCCCAGGATGGGGAGACCATTTTTAGACGGTGGATCGATCAATTTACTGACAAAAAAGACCGTCCGGATATTGTTAATCTTATTGAAACTCAACCAGTGCGTCAACCCATCAAAGCTTACGAGTGGATTATTGTTGAGTGTATCTTCCTGGAAGTCTGGTCGTTCGTCAATGCTATTGCTGGTCGCATCCCGATTGTCCCCACTATAATCAATCCAATGCTGGACATAGTCATCTCCCTCGCCAGTCCACAACATGGCATCACGCTCAGCTCTCAGCCAGAGAGCCAGTCCATTGCTGATTGCACCCGGTCCGCGGACCGGTAAATCATTGGCAGCACCGGGTGTAATCTGCGCACAACAGGCCCGCCAGCTTTTACCTTTATCATTGTCCAAATATGGTGCTTTTAGCTGAAGGGACGCCCCGCTTCCATCCGCCGCTTCCGGCCAGGAGTCGCCGTCCTTAAACTCAAGGCTTTCCGCTGTTTCTCCGGACGGACTTTTCAAGCGAATCTGTTCTCCTGAATTTGACAGCGAACCAGTATCCCATTGATACACCCTGATCCCACTCCAGACTCTGGCATTGGCCGCGATGATGGCATAAGACTTAGCCGGCAGAATAAAGTTCAATGTATCAGTGATGCCTTCGTCAAAGTAGAAGCCGTTCAAATCCATGGAGGTTCCATTCGGATTGTACAGCTCTACGTATTCATAGTCCGCTCCATTGGACGGATTGTAGTGTATTTCGGTGATGATTGGGAATTTGGCCTCAAATACTGGCGTAAGGGTCGTATTGGTGCTGGTATTGAGGTAAATGGTGGCATTGGTATTTCCCGTTTCCAGCCATTTGACAAATTGGTAGCCATTGTTTGCTTTCGCAGAAATTTTGAGCGGTACATTCTCAAAATAATCCCCGCTGTACAGATTGGGTACCTCGAAGTCAATTTCATTGATGTATACATTCCCCGGAGTTGTATCCGTCACCACCAGGTTGAGGGTATACATGCTGGTGTTCAGGCTAAACTCCGTCTGAATCTGTCCTTTAAACTTCGCAGGTCGGTCACTGGCAAAGGTCCGGAAGGTTTGAACCCGACTTTCCCAGGTGGAAAAAGAAGAAAGCCCTCCCTGGGGGGACCAACGGGTGATATGATCATTGATTTCCGTCCCAACAATCGCCGCCAGAGAATCTACTTTCTGCACCGCACGCTCTTCCCGAAAGCAGGTATTCATCCAGGTGGCAGCACGCTGAATAAATTCATGTTTGAATTCATCATTGGCCAATAAGTAAGAGAAAAAGTCATCATCATTGACAAACTCGCTTAAAACGTCACGATTGGTATCCTGGAATCCACGGTCGAGATCGTTGATCAACCACCGCCATTTTCCGTCTGGCGTACGCGGCCGCCAATACCGACGATTGTGGCGCCATGACCGGTTGTTGACAAAGATTTCAGCAATACAAAAATCGATGTAGTCATCGATGTTCATCTGGGTCTTGGCATAAGCATAGTTGGAGGCAATACTTTGGTCATTGTTCTGGATGAAGGTCCGGAGATTGGCATAGTGATCAATGGTTCCGGACAAAACTTCATCAACCCCACTGCTGGAACCAGGCACTTTTTTGATCAGGTCCACATTTTTGGGGTCTGCCCCATAGTTTGCCTGCAGGTAATTTTCGTTGTATTTCTCCCGTAAATTATTGATCCCAAAATAGGCGCCATTGATGTAGAGGATGGTCGGTTGATAGGCCTGGATCCCCGTCAATAAATAATCATGGATCAACGACTGTTGAAAGGCATCGGCAAACATGGTCCGCTGCCAATCGTCGCTTGAACTACGCAAAAGCAGAGATTCAAAGCTTGTAACCCCAGGTTTATCAAAAAAGAGTTCACTATCAATGTCTTCAGCTGATGGCACATCCAGACTGAGTGATTTTTGGGCATAAAAAATAGCCGTCCGCCCAAAAAGCCGCGTGGTATAATCACCGGCAAAGTTCTTCTTACCAGTGCTGTCAAAAAACTGCGCAAACACATTTCTTTCCCACTCTTTGCGGCCACCAATCACACTGTTGTCATAAATGTAGATCCCCAGAGAATCACCTAGCATCGAATCAGGATCGGTGATGAATGACATGACGGGGAGCGGCTCATCCTGATTAATGAAATAAGAGGCTGAGACATGGCTACTTGGATTCATCCCATTGGAAAATGCTCTGGCTCGAATAAAGCTGGACTGCGTCAGACTAATCGGACCCGTATAGGGAATCGAAGCTGTGGTTGGTACTTTACCATCCGTGGTATAATAAATTGTGGCACCAGGTGTGGTCGTGGTGATTTCCAGACTTTGGCTGCTGTTGTAAAACCCTGCTTCTACAGAAAACTGTGGCGTAGCGATGATTTGGACAGCAGTATTATTGGTTGCAGCCGGGGTTGGCGTCATCAGGATTTTCACCCCACTTCCGTCTGGCAAACGGCCAAAGGATACATTGGTGAGTTGCTGTCCAAAACTGATCGAATCCAATACCACCAATTCTCCTGCCTGGCTTTGAGACAAAATCAGCTCATCACCGTTGATATCCAGACGTACGCCATTGGAATGCAAACCGCCCTGAGAGGGATCATCATCCAGCCAAACCACTGCATGGCCTCCGGCCGGAATCACGGTATTGTCTGCAATCTGCCATTTATTAAGATTGCCTGGTTCATCAGATAAGAAGAGTCCGCCAATTGAGACGGGCTGACTGTGTGCATTGTATAGCTCTACCCAGTCGTCACGTTCCTGGTATTCATCAAAGATGATCCCTCCATTATTGGCCATGATTTCATTGATGAACAGACCACTGATCGCATCCACGGTATCCGTTTCGACAAAGTCAATCACCAATCTTGGCGCCTCCACCTGATTTCGTTCAAAGGCATTCAAACGGCGGGTACCAGAACCTGAAATGATGAAGGCCATTGCATTTCCACTCACCCAGTCATTGCGATTGACAATCTCCTGTAGGATGGGAGAAAGATCAGGTGTTTTTTGCTTGTCTCCAGATCGAAAGGCTTCATCCCAGGGATCAGCCTGCCATGCAAGCACGTTTGCCGTTGGTGTCCGTCCACTGATGTCATTCAGGGCGGCCAAATTGGAAAATACCGGTGCATTGCCGGTCGCGTGCGCGTAAATACTCAAATTGGCAGCCGCCGTATCGATGTCAACTGATTGAAACTGAAGATAGGCATTGGAGATGGTTTGCCCTGGTTCAATGGCCAGATTAGGGAACCGAAATGCGGCATATTGTAAGGTACTGCCATCCTGTCCCAAAATGATCAGTGAATCATCCACCACGGTGGTGCCATTGAGCTCTTCTGCATCATCATTTGCCTGCGCAATGGGATAAGCTAA
>JBCBZF010000987.1:0-2728 GCA_039815525.1 Bacteroidota bacterium
AGTTTGTAGCCGCCCTCGTTTAGGCTTTTGCTGACTTTGGGGAAAACATTGATCAATTTGCGACCATAGGGTTTGGTGAGAGAGCCACCGACCAGCGCCAGTTTCTTTGCCCGCCCCATCCCATTGATCCAAGCTTCGAGATCTTTGGTGACCAATTCCACTTCCTGTTGGTTTTGTTGGGTAAACTTCTCCAGGTAACGAAATGTCTTATAGGGACTTTGGAAAGTCGCTGAATTATCAAGCACTTCTGCCATCACTTGACCAAACCGGTGATACTTTTCCTTTTTCGACAAATCATCATACGCCAGGGCCTGCATTTCGCTCTGATGCTGTCGGAGCAACTTCGACATCTGACAGCCGGAGAGCGCCCCCATGATGAGCAGGATCAGAACCGGAAAGAATATTTTTTTCATTGGGTGTTTGTTTTCGGGAAAAGTACAGATTTTCTCTCCTGTGAACCAATTTCTTCAAAAACCCATTGTTTGGAACCACTTCATTCCAAAAGCGTACCATCTTTCAAGTGGATAGCGGCATTTTTATGGACAAAAGCCTAAAAATCATTGGCTTTCCACCTTCTCCCCTCCTGTCTTTTTCCTTATATTTGCGATCATTTTTTGAAAACCGCATTGGAGTATATCCATGTCCAAGTATTATCCTGAGTACAAAAAACTCTCCTTACCCGAAATCGATCAGGAGATCCTGAAAGTCTGGGAAGAAGAGGGCACATTTGACGAAAGTGTGCGTTCGCGTGAAGGCAAACCGACCTTCACCTTTTATGAAGGCCCCCCCTCAGCCAATGGCATGCCTGGCATTCACCACGTGATTGCCCGCGCCATCAAAGACCTCATATGTCGCTACAAGACCATTCAGGGTTATCAGGTGAAACGCAAAGGCGGCTGGGATACACATGGTCTGCCGGTTGAACTACAGGTAGAAAAACGCCTGGGCATCACCAAAGAGGACATTGGTACCAACATTTCCATTGCGGAATACAATGCTGAATGTCGCAAGGATGTCTTGAAATTCAAGGATGTTTGGGATGACCTGACCCGTAAAATGGGCTATTGGGTGGACCTCGATAATCCTTATGTCACCTTTGAAAATAATTACATCGAATCGGTCTGGAATCTGCTCAAGCGGCTCTGGGACAAAGATTTGCTGTACAAAGGTTTTACCATTCAGCCTTATTCGCCTGCGGCAGGCACCGGCCTGAGTTCGCATGAGCTCAACATGCCCGGCACCTACAAGATGCTGAAGGACACCTCCATGGTGGCACAGTTTCAGACCAAAAGTGATGATTCGCTTTACTTCCTGGCCTGGACCACGACTCCATGGACGCTGCCATCCAATACGGCCCTGGCTGTCGGCAACAACATTGACTATGTGAAGGTCCAAACCTTCAATGCCTATACCCACAAACCGATCACCGTTGTTTTGGCAAAAGATCGGGTGAATTATTATTTCCCGGAAAAAAATGCGGAGCTGAAACTGGACGATTATCAGGCGGGGGATAAAAACATTCCATTTGCCGTCCTCGAAACGCTGAAAGGCCGGGATTTGGTAGGACAGGAATACCATCAGTTGATGGAGTATGTCACCCCTGACAAGCCAGCCTTCCGCGTGATTGCCGGAGATTTCGTCTCTACCGAAGACGGTACGGGTATCGTACACATCTCCCCAACCTTTGGTGCGGATGACTTTCGGGTCGCCGCCCAAAATGACATCCCGCCCATCATGGTGAAGGATGCCGAAGGCAATCCAAGCCCATTGGTGGACAAGCAAGGCCGCTTTGTCAAAGAAGTCACAGACTTTGCCGGGCGCTATGTCAAGGATTACGGTCAGGATGAGTCACGTTCAGTCGATGTTGATATCGCCATCAAACTGAAAACAGAGAACAAAGCTTTCGACGTTCGCAAATACGAACACAGCTATCCGCATTGCTGGCGGACCGATCGTCCGGTGCTGTATTATCCGCTGGACAGTTGGTTTATCCGCACCACTGCCGTCAAGGACAAGCTGATTGAACACAACAATACCATCAACTGGAAACCTGCTTCCACCGGTACGGGCCGTTTTGGCAACTGGCTGGAAAATCTGGTGGACTGGAATCTTTCACGCTCCCGCTTCTGGGGTGTGCCTTTGCCAGTATGGAGCTCCGAAGATGGGAAAGAAAGAATCTGTATCGGTTCGGTGGCCGAATTACAGGCAGAAATGGCCAAAGCCGTCACCGCTGGTCTGATGACGCAGACTGAGGTGGATGCCTTCGGTGAAGAGCTGGATCTGCACCGCCCACACGTTGACAACATCACGCTGGTGAGCGAAAGTGGTCAGCCATTGAAGCGGGAAACAGACCTGATTGACGTCTGGTTTGACTCCGGCGCGATGCCATTTGCCCAATGGCACTACCCTTTTGTTTTTGAAGAAGATTTCAAATCTGCCTATCCGGCCGACTTCATCTCGGAAGGCGTCGATCAGACGCGGGGTTGGTTCTTTACCCTGCACGCGATCTCTGTCATGCTCGAAGACAGTGTGGCCTTTAAAAATGTGATCTCCACCGGGCTGCTGCTGGACAAAGACGGTGTCAAGATGTCTAAACGTCTCGGCAATGTGGTCGATCCGTTTAAGACCCTGGAAACCTATGGAGCTGATGCCACCCGTTGGTATATGATCATCAACTCTCCGCCCTGGGAGAATCTGCGTTTTGATCTGAAAGGCGTGCAGGAAGTGC
>JBCBZF010000952.1:0-2862 GCA_039815525.1 Bacteroidota bacterium
ATTTTTGAATACGATCACGTTGTATGTTTTTTCCGATAAATACCAGCAGACTTTTTCGCTTTTCTCCGTCTGACCAGGCATGTCTTTTTTCGGTGTCAAGGCGTGCTCCAACTGATTGTACGATGTGTTGGTCTTCTGAATCCTCCAGCCAGACTAGTCCTTTCATCCGGTACAATTCCGCGGAATGAAACATAAGATATCCAAAAAGGTGCTGCTCTAAGAGTCGGGCGTCAAAAGGCTGATCAAACACGAAAGTATAAGAAACGATTTCTTCAGTATGATGGTGGTGGTGGTGATGGTGAGGTTTTTTGACAGGAAACTGTAGTTCAGCTTCCCCGTGAGATTCGTGTTTTGTCTGATGAAAAATCGTATCGAGCGGTGATTGCTTCGGGTTCAGATCTACCTGCGGAAAGGCGGTTTTGTTTCCCAAAACGACATGCGCCAGGGGGTTCATCAGTTGTAATTTAGGGATCAAAGCATCCAAATGATCCTCACTGACCAAATCGGTTTTATTGATCAATAATACATCACTGTATGCCACCTGATTTTTTGCCTCTTCCGTTTCAACCAATTGCCTTTCGATCAGCTCAGCATCGATCATGCACATGACACCCTTAAGGGGGAAAAATTCCTTGATGAGTGGGTGGGAGAAAAAAGGTTCCGCAAGTCCGGTAGGATCTGCGACCCCCGTTGCCTCAATGACGATTTCATCATACTCATCTTTTCTCTCAAAAAGCACATTGAGAATGTCGTACAAATTGTCATTGAGTGTGCAACACAAACAACCATTGTTCAATTCTACAATTTCATTCTCAGGTCGAATCACCAATTCGCTGTCAATGCCTTGCTCACCAAACTCATTTTCAATGATGGCATAACGTGTACCACTGTTTTCCTGTAGCAAATAATTGAGGAATGTGGTTTTGCCTGCCCCCAGAAAACCCGTCAGAATTGTTACCGGCTTGTGTGATTGTTTCATATAGCACTTTCAGTCAAGAAGCAGTCTGTAAAAATAATCAGCACGCTTGTTTATGCAACTTTGTTGCAATAATTTTACCATATGGGCAGAACCAACAAAACCAGGCCGTTGATGATTATCCTGGAGGCATTTGCACAATGTGATCATGCAATCTCTCTGGCCGACCTGATTGAACGGTATCAGCAACAAATGGACCGAACCACGGTGTATCGCATTCTTCAAAGGTTGGAAGATCGAGGAACCTTGCATTCTTTCAGATGTGATCATGGTCAAAAGTGGTTTGCGAAATGCAAATCATGTTCGGATGGTAAGTCGATGGGTAAGCATCCACATTTTAAGTGTAGCAACTGTGGAAAGATAGAGTGTCTGACACTGGATATTTCCACGATATCGGTTCCGGATTATCAGGTTGATTCAGCTGAACTATTATTGGTGGGGCAATGCAGGGATTGCCTGGGACAATCTTGATAAGACATACACGTTTACGGACCCTTTCGTCGGCTGTATTTTTTGGAAGCCCAATCAATCCGTCACATCTTCTGCATCATGCAGGATGTAGTAAAACTCATTGGGATCATCACGATTGAGAGACAGCCTGCCTTTGAAAGTTCGGAAAGCATCCATTTTGTAGCGTTTGGGCTTTTCCTTGAAGTACATACTCATCACTGAGGCAGGACTTGCTTTTCCGCAGAAAAAGCAGGAAGCATAGGGATTGTATGACAGAGACAGCGTATCTCCCACATGGCCCAAAGGAATGACGAATCCTTCGATCAGAATTTCCCGTCCATTCAACGCCTTAACATCTTCACTGAAAATGGGCGCATACATTTCCATGTCTATCGCCTTAAAATACTTGAGCTGATATTGGATATCCATCAGGACGTTCCATTCAATTTTAATTGGAATCAAGGGCCGATTTGTGGTGGTATAATCGACCAGACTCGTTTGTGCGCTTTGTCCCGACTCATCAGGCACCCAGTTCATGCGGCGTTCGTCCCACCGGTAAATCGTTTCATCGCTCAAACGATGCACCGCAAGATGATTTTCTCCGGTGGTGAATTCTTGTTTTTCCTGCTCTCCTTGCGCCGCCTGATGGTAGCGCAACTGTCCAAATCCTGCATGAGAGCAAATTCGCTCTTGTGTGGTCATTAGGATCACCAAAGCAATCGCAAGAAATATTTTTTGATATCTACTCATGTTACGTTCTACTTTCTGACAAAATCGCTGCAACATCCATCCGCATTGCCCGCCAGGCAGGCAATAGGGCCGATACAAGCCCCACAACAATCGTCATGATGAGCAACAATTCTTCACCCGGTACCCAATCCGCACCAAAATGAAGGTTAAAGTCTCTCTCGGCTTGTTGGTTGATCACATAAATACCCAGGCGACTGACCAGCCATCCCAAAACATATGCCAATACAGCCAGCAATAATCCCTCCAACACCAATAAAGCAAACAGATGTCCGGGTCTGTATCCGACAGAACGCATCAGTGCCAATTCATATTTCCGCTCTCTTAGTCGGTTATACAGCACAAAGAATACACTGAAACCGGCCATAAGCATGATTCCTGCAGCAATCAGTCGCAAGGTAGTCGCGCCAATCCCGATCATGTTAAACAGCCGGTTGACTTCCAGCCCGGGTAATACTGCCTGCATATTCGTCTGCTCGTTGATGATCCGGGGCATATTGAGTACTGCCATTTTACTTTTATACTTCAGGAGGACTGCCGTGATCTCTTTTTCTCCATCTATCGCTTCATCAGTATCGTATTTGTGATCTATTTCTTCTACATGTGGCGCCTGTTTGGCCAATAGCTGGGTTTCATCCGGTAAAAGATCGATCTCATGTTGATGCTCTTCACCATGGTCATGTTCTGTA
>JBCBZF010000638.1:0-4319 GCA_039815525.1 Bacteroidota bacterium
GAAAACCGGTTCCGCGTGGTCCGCGCAAAAACTTTCGTCCAGTAGCCGCCAGCATATCACATTGAAGTTCGTTGACATCTATGGCCATCTGGCCCAAACTTTGACATGCATCCAGAAGGTAGAATATTCCGTTTGACCTGGCGATCCGACCAATTTCTGCAGCAGGATTGATCAGTCCTCCGTTCGTGGGAATATGAGAAATGGCAATAAGTTTCACCGCAGGACGGATCATTTTCTCCATGGCCTGAGGAGAAATCGCCCCACTTTCATCATTGGGAATGATCTCAATTTCTATTCCCAATTGTTTGCGTGCCTGCATCAAGCCGATGTAGTTGCTACAATATTCGGACTGCCCCGTCAGCACCACATCACCGGCCTTGAGCTCCAGACTTCTAAATGCTTTATACCAGGCAGTGGTTGCACTGTCGGTGAACGCAATCTCAGAAGCTTTGGCACCTATCATGCGGGCAAGAGAACCATAAAAGCCTTCATTCAAAGCCTGCGCATGCTGCTGAGCTGCTTCATAGCCTCCGACCTTCGATTCAAGGTGCAAGTAGTCGATCACAGTATCTCTAACGATATCTGGCATCAGCGCAGCGCCGGCATTGTTGAAATGAAGTACATGTTGGGTACCGGTGGTTTCAGATCGAAAGTGTTGAACTTCCATCGCAGAGATTGCAGTCATATTTGGGCAATTTGATCCGCAAATGTACTGATCAGAAACGGCTTTATCAGGAATCAGGGATTGAAAGAATCTATTGCCTGATTTATTCCATCTTTTTCACCCAGCATCAATCTGGCAACCTCTTCTCCAACCAGGCTTCCGATGGCAACTCCCATCCCGCCCAGGCGGACGGCCAGATATACACCTGGCAAAGGTGATTGGATGATTGGAGATTTCTGGGGGCCCATTCCCAGAATACCACTCCACTGGTGTTCAATGGCCCAGGCTTGATTGGGTAGAATCACTTCATTCATCAATTGATACAGGTCTGACTGAACGACATCCGTGAAGCCAAATTCGTCTGTGGTTTCTGTCGGAACATCTACGTCTCTTGCCCCGCCAAGTAATACGCGATTGCCCACATTTCGGAAATACACATACCCTTCCCGATAGTGAAAGCTACCAGATAACTGTAGATTGGGAACGGCTGTGGTGAGCAAAACCTGATTACGAACCGCAGTGAGCCCTTTCTGCGGAAAAAATTGATTGGTCAGGCCATTGGTCGCGACCAGTACTTTTTCTGCTTTTAATACGCCAAGCTGATCGGTTTGGACATCGACCTGGGGTCCACCAGCTACAATCGATTCGACCCGTAGACCAAACAAAAAGCGCACGCCTGCTTCTCGCGCCAGATCGTACCATGCAGCCATCATTTTACCAGGGTGTAGCTGCCCTTCAGCTTGATTGCGAATCAAATGCCTGGAACGCCCCAGTCCATTCTGGGAAATACCTTCCGGATAGAGGCTAAAGCATTGCTCCAAGCCGGTTATTTCACCTAAGTGTCGATTGATTCGTTCCAGATGATTAGCACAGTTTTGGTAGGTCTCCTCGTCCTTTGCCTGGAAAAGCTCCAGGCCACCCAGTGGTTGAAAATCAATTCGTTGGCGCTCCAGACGTGTCAGCATATTTTGCAATCCCCGCCAACGCTTTTCAACCAGACTCAACATGGCGTCCATTCCGTTTTCCGCTTCATCGGCCAAAAGCTCTGTCATACTTCCAAAACAAGCGAAACCAGCATTCCGAAGACTGGCCTGACCGGGAAAGGGCCGGCTGTCTATCACCAATACATCAGCAGAGGGATCTTTTTGGCGGAGGAAAATCGCAGCATTCATTCCCACCAATCCCGCTCCAATGACGAGATATTGTGGCCGTTGAATAAAGATGTCTTTTTCCCAGAAACTTAGATTCATTGGTGCTTTTGGGTGGAAAGTTGACAAAAAAAGCGGAGATGCCATGCACCTCCGCTTTGTCTAAATTTGTTTTTCCGTTTCCCTTAGTAACCTGCGTTCTGTTCGAGGTTTGGATTGGCCTCGATTTCACGAGCAGGAATGGGGAAAATCAATTCATCAGCATCCCATCCGATTCCGGAAGAAATGTCGGTTTGCGTACGACGTTGGTCATGAATGCGGAAGCCTTCATGTGCCAATTCCAGTCGCCGCTCAAAGAGAATATTTTCCAGATTCACCTCCGTTGCAGCGGCGAGTCCGGCCCGTTCGCGAATGGCGTTGTAGTCATCCAGCGCGGGTGCGCCAGTTGAAGAGCCAAGACGAACGTTACATTCAGCCCGCACGAGGTGCATTTCTGCCACCCGGATCAGGTTGACATTGCCAAACTGGTTGTTCCATTTACCTGAACGCATACCGCCATTTCCATCAAAGAAAAGAGAGAGGCGTGCATCGGTAGAATCATACAAACTCAGGTGTCCGTCCAGGACATCAATGTCCCCATCTCGTCCCCCAAAGTCTGGAATAGAGAAGAACAGGTTCATGTTATTCACACCATCCTGGCTGGTTACCTGAACGGCAAAAACATCTTCCACCGTATTGCCTCCTTGATTGAATGCATCAGCATAGTTGGGGACCAAAGAGAACAGGCCAGATTGAATGACCGCATCAGCCGCTGCCAGGGCATTGCTGTAGTCTCCCTGTTGCAGGTAAACACGTGCAAGCATGGCAGAAGCAGCATGACTGGTGGCAAAAAATCCGTTTGTTTCCGGCAGTTTACTGCTGGCAGCGGTCAAATCCGCGATGATCTGATCATAGACAGCTTGTACGGTTGCACGACTCACCTGATTGGCCTCCGTGATGCCACGGGTTGGCGTCAGGACCAATGGGACACCAGGGATGTTGTTGTCCCCACCAATGCGATACTGCTTGGCATAGAAGCGAATCAATTCAAAGTAGAGCGTTGCACGCAGGAATAAAGCTTCCCCTTCTACCCGATCACGATCACCATCCACAACCACTTCTAATGCAGAAAGGACATTGTTGGCGATGTTAATGGCTTCATAAGCTTCCAGCCACAATTCCGAAGCATCAGAATTGGCCGCAATCATGCTTTTGTTAAAAATCTCACGGGGGGCGTTGAAAGTTCCCACCCATTGAATTTCACCATTGCCTCCCAGCAATTCGGCGTTGCGCAAAGCATTTCCGCCAAACACATCACCATTGCCGAATTCATCATAAGCACCAATTAACACTGCCTTTACATTGGCATCGGTTGAAAGGGCCAGATTTTCAGATATACTTTGGGCTGGTTCCAGTTCAAGCTGGTCGTTACAGGCGGAAAAAACCACCATCAGCACCAAAGAAAGATATACAGATATTCTTTTCATGTCTTGTTTCTTTTGATGTGAAAAAACCTGCTTACAGACCAAGGTTTACACCGAAGCTGAAGGTCTTCGGCTGCGGCGCGGCGTAAAAGTCAATGCCAGCACGAGTATTGGTAGAAGCAAAGTCAGTGGTTACTTCAGGATCCCATCCATCATAACCGGTGAATGTCAGGACATTCTGGCCGATTGCATAAATCCGCAGGCTGCGAATGCGCAGTCTCTCCGTAACGGAAGATGGGAAGGTGTAAGCCAGGGTAACGTTTTTCACACGCAGGTAAGATCCATCAGCCAGGTAACGGCTGCTACGAGACTGGTCGCCATTGCCCCAGAAAAAACGTGGCTCAGGTACATCGGTGATGTCACCTGGTTGGTCCCAGTATTCCATCTGATCTACAGTCTGGTTGTCAAACCAGCAACCCTGGCAAGACATAAAGCCACCCGCGGCGTTGTGGATCTGGTTTCCTTCAATTCCTTGCAGCAAAATGCTCAACTCAACCCCTTTGTAGGAGAAGTTGTTGGTGATTCCGTAAATAAAATCCGGATTGGGATTGCCCAATGGAACAAAGTTAGCGTCATTGAAGCTGTTGGTGGTTGCATCAGGATTGATGATGTTTCCTTCTCCATCCATTTCATTGACAAACCAAAGTGCATCACCATTGGCGGGATCTACGCCAGCGTATTCAGCACCATAAAACACACCAATTGGCTGCCCAACCTGTACAACGTTCATGAAGCGAGAACTTCCTGGATCAATCAGATCCTGCCCGTCTGAAAGGCTGATCACTTCGTTTTGGTTGATCGCGAAGTTGATGCTGGTGTTCCAGCTAAAATCACCTGTCAGGTTGTTGGTATTCAGGACAAATTCAAATCCATTGTTGCGGATCTCTCCGATATTCTGGGTCTGTGTCCGGAAACCAGAAGTACCTGGTACCGGCACTGCGAGAAGCAGATCAGTGGTGGTTTTGCTATAGTAATCAATCTCAC
>JBCBZF010001017.1:0-2634 GCA_039815525.1 Bacteroidota bacterium
CCAGTATTCCCATCTCCAAAGTCCCAGGTCCAACTGACGAGGGAGGTAGCAGGATAGGGGGTGGAAGCATCTGTAAAGGTTACAGAAAGTGGCGCACAGCCGGTAATTGCACTTGCCGTAAAGTCTACTGTCGGTCCGGACAGACGCACCAAATTGAGAAAGGTCAGGGTGTCTTCACATACCCCGTCTGAAGCGATCAGCATCACATCGTACTGACCAGGGGCAGTGTAGGTATGAGATGGATTGGCTGCCGTTGAGACACTTCCGTCTCCAAAGTCCCAGAAGTAATCATTGGCATCAACCGAGCTGTTGGTAAAATTGACTGTCAGGTCTGGGCAACCGAAAGTTGGAGAAGCTGAAAATGCTGCCACTGGATTGGTTACGTCGATGGTTTGGATAAACTGATCATTACAACCAGATGCCGTTTCAGTCGCCACCAGGGTAACGGTAAACGTCCCCACCGATGTGTAAATATGGGTGGGATTTTGCGCAGTCGAAGTATTGCCATCTCCAAAGTCCCAGAACCATTGATCAGCATTGACAGATTGATCAAAGAAACTCACTGACACTGGCGGATTACAGCCAGTATTTGGCGTAAAAATGAAGTCTGCAATGGCGCCCTGAATGCTGATGAAGTCAGGGACAATCAAGGTATCGGAACAACCCAGGTACCAGGTAATAAGGGTGATATCATAGGTGCCAGTATCCTGATACGCATGCGTCGGGTTCTGTACATTCGATCCCGTCCCGTCTCCAAAAAACCATTGCCAGTCTGTGGCGCCCCCTGTGGTCAGGTCCTGGAAATTGATCAGTTCACCCACACAAGCAACCCTTGGATTTGCATCAAAATTGACATTGGGAGCTGTGCCGGCCTCTACAAATCGGAATGTTTCCGTATTGGTACAGCCTGATGCGGTCGTGACCGTAAGGGTAACTGTGTATTGACCTGGTGTGGTATAGGTATGACTGGGGTTTTGTGCTGCGGATAAATTTCCATCTCCAAAATTCCAAAACCAACTGACAATTGGATCAGCTGGTGAGGTACTCAGGTCGACGAAGTTGACCGTATGTGGGACACAGCCTGTTGGTACGCTGGTCGCAAACTCTGCATCCGGCTCTGCCAGTAAAACAATGTTAGGAATGGTTTCTGTCGATTGACAACCATCTGCACTGGTGACCGTCAGACTGACGGTATAAGACCCCGGGATGGTATAGGTCGTAATTGGATTTTGTCCGGTTGATACATTTCCGTTGCCAAAATCCCAGTCCCAGGCCACAATGTTACCAGTCGAGTTGTCCTGAAAGGAAACCACCAATGGGTTGGTACAGCCAATGTTATTGCTCACATTGAAAGATGCTGCAGGGGATGCATTAACGGTGATATAGGTAGTGCGCACCCGAATGTCGCTGCAACCAGCAGAATTGTTGGCGGTCAGAGTAACAGGATAAGTGCCTGGTACATTGTACGTATGGATTGGGTTGACAGCCGTGGAGGTATTGCCGTCCCCGAAGTTCCAAATATATGAATCTGCTCCGCTTGAGTTGTTGATGAAGCTGACAGGTAGTCCTGTACAAACTGTGGTATTGACCGCAAAAAAATCTGCATTGGGTTGGTCAATGATGATATAATCTGTTCGGCTTAAGGTTTCAGAACATCCATTATTATCTGTAACTGTCAGCGAAACGGTATACTGGCCGTTGGCGGTATAGTTATGAGTTGGGTTGGCAGCAGCAGATGTATTGCCATCCCCAAAATTCCACAAGAAATTGTAAGTACCTGCGGGCGTGACATTATTGGTGAAGTCTACGCGAAGCGGAGCCGAACAGCCTGTACGTGGTGTACCGGAAAAGTCGACGTTGGCGACGTCTGTGATGGTAACGATATCATTCTCGACTCTTGTGTCCTGACAACCATTGGCATCCTCAACCACCAAGGTAACCGTGTACGTGCCTGAAGTAAGATACGTATGGCTGGGACTGGGGCCGGTACCAAGATTGCCATCTCCAAAATCCCAGGTCCAGTTCGTGATGGCACCATCGCCTGGCGTGGAGGCATCTGAAAAGTTGACTGTCAGTGGCGCGCAGCCGCTGGCGGGATTATACGTGAAGGAAGCGATGGGCTCAGTGTATACCGTGATATAATTTACCTCTGTCCTGGTGCTGCTGGTGCCATTGATGGTATCACGTACCGTCAAAGTAACTGTGTAGGTTCCCGGCGTGGTATAAGTGGCCGTTACATCATCAAAAGATGAGGTATTACCATTGCCGAAGTCCCAGGCCCATTCATGAATGGTGCCCGTGGAAAGATCTGTAAACTGGACCGTGAGCGGACTGCAACCAGAAGTCTGGTTGGCCGTAAAGTTTGCATTTTGGGCCTGAAGCTGGTTTCCCCAGAAGACGAGCAGAAGACAGCCAATCCATTGGATGATTGATTTGGGTAAATGCCGTTCGGTTAATGTCATAGCAAGCAGACTCACAGTTAAAGAATGGAAGCAGTTTATTCCGATAATAAAAAATATGTACGCGTTAAAATTACCGAAAATGGATTTTGTGTGGGGCTGCATGTAAGGACAACGCACGGCTTGTTTGCCAGAGAGGCTGTGCGTATGTAATGTGGTTTGGTAAAAAATCAGC
>JBCBZF010001223.1:0-1944 GCA_039815525.1 Bacteroidota bacterium
AAACCGGTCATTTTGGGCATATTGAGGTCCAGGAAAATCAAATCGACCGGCTGCTTGCTGAGCAAAGCAGAGGCTTCCAGTGCATGGTAGGCATTGCCAATCTTTTGGAGCTGCGGCAGTTCTGCGCAATAGCCTTCAATGATCCGGTGGGCAATGGGTTCGTCATCAATGATCAGATACTTCATGAACGTCAATTTCTAGTTGGACCGTGTAGACATTTTCTGATTGGGTAATGTTCAGTTGATGTCGGCGAGGATATAGCAAGGCCAGCCTTTGCCGCAGATTGCTCAGGCCAATACCAGCCTTCTGCCCAGCTTTCGGGGCAAAGTTATTGCTGATACGAAATGAAATGGCATGTGGAGAAGTGCTCACTTGAATGTGGACATAGGCGTTTTCCGTCAGGCTTTCGACGCCATGCTTGAAAGCATTCTCCAGGGGAACCACCAATAATAGCGGTGCAATCTGATGCTGATGATCGATCGATTGCTCAAAAGAAATAGCTACTGATTTTTGATAGCGGATTTTATGTAGCGCAATATAATCTTTCAAATAGCTGCTCTCATTTTTCAGCGGCACAAAATCCGCTTCTCCTTCATAAATGGTGTAGCGCATCATATCGGCCAGCTTCAAGATCATGTCTGGTGTCTGATCCGATTTTTCCACTGCCAATCCATACAAATTATTCAGGGTATTGAAGAAAAAATGTGGATTGATCTGATTCTTGAGGAGATTCAGTTCCGCTTTGGCTTTGTCGGTTTGCAACATCCGTAGCCAGCGCCATTGTTCATAGACCCACAGAAGCAAAAAGGCCGGAACCGGGATCAGCATGATATTTGCAAAGTCCCCCCGGTCCTCATTGGAATAATCCTGCGCACGCAGGAAGCTGAACAGATAATAGGAAATCACCAATCCATACACCAGCAGGATGGCGACTTGATATTTTTTGAAAAATTGGGGGAGAATCATGGCCGCAACGCCCAACCAAAAAAGAATGAGCAGGGGTATGGTAAGTGGATTTTTGGCGATGGGCAGGAATCGCTCGGCCAAAATCGAGATCACCAATATGCTCATCACACCCAGAATGTGCTTAAGCGGAAACTTGATAAGGAGGAAAGAAAGCAGCAGCCAGCAAAAGATGAGCGCCAGTATATTTGACAATAGATAAAGCGGTCGGGAAGCAATCTCAGGATGAATCACGGAGAAATTTGCCCCCGTATCCACGACGAGCAAGATGATGCCAAGCATGATGGCGCCGCCGATGAGAAACGACTGGTAATTTTTCCGTAAAAAGCTGATGATACCAGAAAAATGCATATGCCGCAGCGTATTGTGGGTTCTGTTTTTGGGCTCTTAAGAGGCTGCTCTGACACAATGATAGCTCAGGCTCGATTCCCAAACAATCATCTTGACACATGCTGCGATTTTGAGGCCCAACTGGTCCATTTTGTGGATGAAGCCGTTTCGGGACTTATTAAATTAGGAATGGAGGTACACTGATACGTCATTTTTCCAGAATGATCCGTATTGGTCAGTATCTTGTCCCCAATTTCCTGGTCAGAAGAAGCCTCAATCCCAACCAAGATGATCCAAAGAAGTCTTCTATTCGCGTTCATGCTGAGCAGTCTATTGCTTTCCTGCACGGAAACTTCACAAAGTCAGTCCCCAGATAGTGTGATTCCCAACATTGAGGTCCGCCAAAGTTCCGCCATCGAATGGGAAAAACTCAACCCTGCGCGTGGCGATCAGAGCCCCCAGGCAGGCACCATTTGGGGGGACCGCAAAGGCGAGGTAGCCACGGGTTTTTTAGCAAAATTTGTGGACGGATTCTCCTCGCCGCCTCACATTCACAATGTCACCTATCGGGCCCTGGTGCTCAAAGGGTTGGTTCACAATGATGATGAAGCCGCTGAGAAGATGTGGATGCCCACCGGTTCTTTCTGGACC
>JBCBZF010000783.1:0-3558 GCA_039815525.1 Bacteroidota bacterium
AATAGACTCATGTTGATAATCAGCGAGATAATTTTTCATCATGGCTAAAAAAAATATTCCCGATACCAGCGATTGTCCGGTTACCTACTGCATGAAACAGATTGGCGGGAAATGGAAACCCATTATTCTTTTCCTCATCTCGAAGGGTGTCAATCGATTTGGAAAATTACAGCGAGCCATCGACGGCATCAGCAAGCAGATGCTCACCAAGCAGCTACGTGAGCTGGAAAAAGCCGGGATATTGACCCGAACCATTTTCCCGGAAATCCCGCCTCATGTCGAATATGATATCACCGATTTTGGCTACACACTCTTTCCCATCATTGAAAGTATGCGGGATTGGGGAGAAGCATATATGCAGGAAAGCCCCACTTCCACGTAGAAAGCAGGGCCAAAGATTCTATTTATCGAGCATCAAAAAGCGTACATCACGCCAATGACCAGATTGGTGTTGATGCGCTCAAAGCGGGGATCATCTGACTCAATCGGTAAATCTGCCACTTCCAGTTCTGCACCGGTAAAATTAAAAGCGGCCCGTAGCTGAAAATTGTCCACGACTTTGTAGCCAATCCATAAATTATCGCTGGAAACCAATCCGCGGGTGAAAGCAATATTGGGATTGGGAGCATTCAAATCTTGAACGACCGTCGTCTCGTTATTATCTGCCTCAACAAAATCAGCTGTTTCCGGACCCCCAAATCCAATTCCGATCACATCAAAGTTCAGCCCAATTTCTAATTTTGGGGTCAAGGCATATTTCAAAAATAGTCCGAGGTTGACACCGCCCAGGGAGGTCTGTTCGACGGATAAAGCATTTTCCATCCCTCCGCCATCGCCGCTGTTGCTGGTATTGACCGTGGCGATGCGCCAATCATTGCCAAAAGCCCAGATTGCCCGGACACCTGGTCCGATCCGAAACTTCTTCTTCTGCCCCAACCCCCAATAATTCACATAGGAAAGACGCAGCATATTGAACTTTTCTGAAAAGCCATAGGAAAGCGTCACGTTTTGTTCGGTCTGCGCAGGGACTTCGTCCTGGGCAATGGCGCCCAATTGAAGACCGACTAACATAAGGATCAAGAGAATATTCTTTTTCATGATATTGATTCAGATTGAGGGATTGAAGAGGATTGAGGTCGTAAAAAGTACCAGGCGGCCAATGCACCAGGCAAAGCGAGGATCAACCAGGAGATAAGATTGCTGGTGACTCCACCAGCAGCCCCTTCCTGAAAGGCAGGATTGACATACAGGATATCGATGGAGTCAGTGAGAAATTTGAACAGAAAAACCACTGCCAGCCATTTCCCATCCCGCTGAAACAGACCGATGAGGAATACCACGATCAAGCCAAGGTTTTTCGAAGCCCACATGCCAGCCAGATGTTTGACCAGGGGGTTTTGCCAATTTTCCAGGGGAAATTCGGTATAGAAAAATGCCCCATTGATATATCCACCATACAGGCCGGCCACAGAACTCAGAATGCTGATCACAGCAAATACCCAGACCCACCAGGGAATTTTTTGTGTCTTCATGATAGCTGTCTGGATCTGTAAATGGGAGAATAAGGAGAGGAAGACTGATCGGTTCCGAGGCCTCCTACCAGAGAATCATATTTGTGCATAACATTGGGATAAGTGAAACATATCCCAAAAGTCAGATTGATCACCCCTCCGTTTCGTCACCCTTTGATGAATGCCTTGACATTTTGATGCGCTGCCCGAAATTCATTGGGAGAGCGGTTTTCCAATTTGCTAAACATGCGGGTCAGACTAGAGGGTTCAGAGAAGTTAAGTTCCCAGGCAATTTCTGCGATCGTTTTGTCAGTGTAAAGAAGTTCCCGCTTAATTTCGACGATTAAGCGCTTCTTCAGAAATTCTTTTGCAGTCATGCCAAATTGCGCTTTTACCTGTTTGTTGAGGGTCGTGCGATTAATATTCATCATCCCTGCATAATCTTCCACTTTGGGATACGTCCGGATATTGTGTTCCACCAGCTTTTTAAACTGAAAGGCATTTGTAAACCGCATTTTCTCAGGGAGCAAACCATATTTTTGACAGTAGTCCCGATTGTTTCCAGCGAGAATCAACAAAAGAAAAGCCCGCAAAAAGTCCTCGCTATCGTTGTTCATATTGTCCAACTCATACCGCATATTTTGAAAGGCATGTCGATGGTAAGCATGGGTTCGGTCGTTCTCTTGCAGATAAGTAGGATGTTTACTTTGATGAAAGTATTGTAAGCGATAAACAAATAAGGGATCCGCAAATAAGAGCTCCATGTATTGCCGGGCAAAAATGAGGAAATGGCCCTTGATCTTGTGCCGTTCTACTTCCCAGGCCCGCCTTTGATAAGGGGAGGCAAAGATAATGAGTCGGTCTTCCAGCTCAATCAATTGATTGTCCAGCAAAAAGAAGCCTTCTGCCTGATCAAAAAAGAAGAGTTCATAAAAATCCGCGGCATGTGGTTCAGGTTTGAAGAAAAAGTGATCAGTTTCTTCAAACTTTCCAAGGTCAAGGAGCAGTTCCCGACCGTACTTATTTTCATCAAATCGAAATACTTTCATGCATTTATCTGGTCAAATAAACTTATGACGAGCCAGATTTTTCAATGTTCTGCCGATACACACTTGGGCTCACTCCTTCCTCTTGCTTAAAGATTCGGTTCAAGGTTGAGGTAGATTGAAAGCCACTATCCGCAGCCAATGCATCTATGGTTAAATGTTGCCATTTGGGAGAGATCAATTTTTCCTTAAAACATGAGAGGCGCAAGTGGTTGATGTATTGGGTAAAAGACATTTCGGCAACCACATTGACGGCCTTTGACACATAGCGATTATTGGAATTCATACGTCGGGACAGATCGTCCAGCTTCAGGTTTTTCTCCAAAAACAATTGTTCTTCTCTCACCAGGGTATCCATTTTCACAAACAGTTCATTCCATTTTTGTTGTGGTTTATCAGAAACCATTTCCGCAGGGTTTTGCAAACACCATAAACGATAATGCAGTGCATACCAGACCAACCAGGTGAACAAGCCACATGTAACGGTCGACTCGATCAGGTACAGCCAAATACCATCTTCGTAATAGCGGGTAAAAAATACTTTCCCAAAATTGATGACGATGAAGACAATAAACGCAATCGAGAGATTCCGTTGCCAGCGGACCCATTTCACATCCACCTTCGCATTGCCCAACTTCATTGCCTGCCCTTGCAGCAATAGTAAACCGGCATACATCATCATTGACATAAAGATCAAAAACAGTTGAAAGCGAAAGACAATTTCACTCATCTCGTTTCTGATCATAAAGGCTGGATGTTGCAGAATAAAGAGGGATGCACCAACGAGGATTGGAAAGGCGATATGGCGCCAGACCAGGGGTAAAGAGACCGCTTGACGCAAAGATTGAAGATGTAGAAAAACCAGAGGACCAAGAAAGACATATAGCACCAATTCAATCAACCAGGCCCAATCATCATCCGGTCCAAAATATTCAACTCCATAAATCTCGCCAATGACAAAGAGGACGACCAGTAAATACCATTCACGAGTTTTTTTTGCG
>JBCBZF010000373.1:0-6267 GCA_039815525.1 Bacteroidota bacterium
CGACGAAAATTCATGGTCCGGGACTGAGTTTGAACGCATGGGCGATGGACACAAAGCTTTTGCGGTATTGACCGCGACCTTTGATGGGATGCCACTGGTCTACACTGGCCAGGAATCAGCTATGGACAAACAACTCGAATTTTTCACCAAAGACGAGATTCCGTGGGGCGAATTTGTGTATGCAGATTTCTACCAAACGCTTTTTGACCTCAAACACCGTAATCAGGCGCTTTGGAATGGTACGCATGGTGGTGAGTTGGTCAAGATTCCGACGGGAAAAGATGAGATGATTTATGCCTTTCAGCGGGAGAAAAACGGTGATCAGGTCGTGGTCGTGATCAATCTCTCTGCCGAAGCGCAAGATTTCACGCTAGAAGGGGAAGGATTTGCCGGGGCATTCACCAATGTATTTTCGCAGGAAGAACAAATGCTCTCCGCTGGTATGGACATGAATCTACCAGCCTGGGGGTACGCGGTTCTGGAGAAAAATTAATCAGTAATTCTGAATAGACTTTGCGCCTTTGTGTCTTTGCAGCCTGCCCCAGACTTGATGTGGGGTTCATTTCTTGTAAAGGAGAAAGTTTACCCGTAAAGAGACAAGGGCGCAAGCTATTTTAGCGATACAACTTCCGTTGTCCCAAAACCAGCAATCCGCCTATCAGCAATAAAACCATCCCCGCCACTGCGGTGATGGTGATGAGATTCCATGCTTCGGCATCCAGCCGGCTGCGTTTGAGATAAATGCCATATAAAGCCCAAACCACTACCAGGGCATAAAAAAGGTCGCCACGATTTTTCAGGAAAAGGCTCCCCATCACGATTGCCACCACAATCACCGAGGCAGCAAAAAGCGCAGCACTTCCCCCTCCATCAATGCCATTGTCAACCAATAAGGTCGTCACATTGGCGATGGTTGCAACGGTGATCCAGCCGAGGTAAATGCTAAACGCCATGTGAACCAGGAATTTCTCCCTGCTCCCGCCATTGCCAGTGCCAATGCCCAGTCGGCGGTAAATCATGATCAAGCTCCCCAGAATGCCCAGCATAATCATCAGAGACAGCGGCACGATTTCATAATGCCAGGCCACGATCCAACTGGCATTACACAGACAGGAAATGAAAAACCACCAGCCGATTTTTTCCAGAAATACTGATTGAGACTGATTCTTTGAGAAGGCTGCGACCAATCCGTACACCACAAAAATCAACAGCAGGAGATAGATCAAACTCCAAATTGCGAAGGTCAGACCAGCGGGTACAAATAGATTGGGATACGCATCAGACAGTTCGCCCGTGGTTTGACCATTGATGGGCAAAGCATTGGCGAGCGCATTGAGGATAATGGTGATGATGAAGCCAAGCAGGTTGGTGAAGGCGAGCAGGCGGCGGTTCATTGTCAATGTGTTTGGTGAGATTGCTTAACCGCCGGAAGAGGAATTCTGTTTGTGGGATAGGACTTTGACGAAATGTCTCCAAAGAAAGCCGTCTTAGATCCGCACCCCAAGTGTTACATACACACTCCGCCCGTCGGCGGGAATGATCCCTGGGCCGGGATAAGCCGCCGCCCGGCGGGTGAAATAGCGGGCATCCAACAGATTGTTGATACCGGCTTCCAATTTGAAACGCTTCCAGACATAACTGGCCGACAAATCTTGCACACTGTAAGAAGGAATGATACCACGGGTTGCGTCTCTGACTTCAACAGCATTGGTGGCATCGCTGAAATGCTGTCCCACATAAGCATACTGATACGCAAAGCGTAGATTGCGCCAGCTGAGGTTCACTCCGGTCTTCAGACTAAAAGGCGGGATCAATTCAACTGAATTGCCAACGATGGCTGAAGCACCGCTGATGTATTGTCCGCGCAGCAGACTGGCGTTGCCAAAAATGGAGATCGACAATTCCTGTTCAGCATTGGTGAACAATCGCCAGATATCCGCTTCGACATAGGCTTCCAGCCCCACAATCCGGGCATCACCAATATTGGTGCGGAAAGCCACCGCCCGTTCCACCACCGCCGGATCAGGGACAATGATTTCACGAATGCCAATTCGATCACGGTATTGCAAATAAAAGAGGCTCGCATCCATGCGGATGGCACCACCAGCCAAGGTGCCACGTAAGCCAAGGTCGGCATTGAAACCACGCTCATCTTGCAATAAGGAATCAACCACCAGATTGGGATTGACCACTGCGAGATCGCTGAAGTTGATGGAGCGATAGTTCTGCGAAAAATTGGCGTAAGCTTCCATTTCTGGTGCCAGTTTGTAACCAGTTCCGACACCAAGCAGCGCAAATGAGCGCCCATTTTGCTGTTGAGCATCAAACTTTTGTTCAAAAATCAGCTGTCCACCGGAGAAGACCCGCTCTTTAAAATATCCTTCAGACGCCGTTCGAATGTATTCAAAACGTGCACCGGGCGTGATGTTCCAACGCTGATTGATCTGGAAAAGATTTTCAACAAAAACCGAAGCATTGCGGCTGGGAAACTGATAATCAGAACGTTCGAGATTGTCAGGGTTGAGGAAGGTAAAATCAGCATCGCTGCCATCACTGGCATCTCCCTGCTGACTGGTGGTAAAACCTTGATAGTAACGGACACCGATCAGGAAGGTATTGAGTTGCTGACCGTTTTGATACGTATGAATGAGGCGGGTTTCATTACCAAAATTGAGGTAGGTTCCGCGAATGAGATCGCGTTCACGCAGCGGATCAGGCCGGTTGATCGGGCCGAGTTCGCCCAAAGCCTGCCGTTTAGCCGCCAGGAAAAAACTACGGCTGTTGAGTTTGGTATTGATGGAAAAGCGGTAGTCCAGATTGAAAGCGGCCAGATTCCAGTTGACTTTGAACCAATTGCGTTCGCGTTTGGATTGCCGCGCATCCTGCGCAAACTCAAAATCCTGCAAGCCACCGGATTGCTGTGCCAGATAGTCCATGAACGTATAATCCAGTCCGATGGTCAGTTTATCAGAAATTTCTTTGGAAACGCTGGCGTAGGCAGTGTTCTGATGGAAACCGGAATTGGGGCGCCAGCCATTGCCTTGTTTGCGTTGATAGAAGGCATAATAGTTCCAGCCTTTCTTGCTCCCGCCAATGCTGTTGAATGAATTGAACAAACCAAAAGACCCAACTGTATTTTCAGTGGTGAACTCAAACGCTTTTTTTTCTGGTCCTTTTTTAAAAACGAAGTTGAGCAGGCCGCCAAATTGCGGGCCGTACTGCAGAGAGGCTGCGCCTCGCACAATTTCAATGCGCTTCAGCGCCTGCGTGGGTGGTGTATAGTAGCTTTCCGGATAACCCAATGCATCAGCGGAAATGTCATAGCCATTCTGACGGGTATTGAAATTGGAGGTACGGTTGGGGTCCAGCCCGCGGGCCCCGATACTGAGTTGGAGTCCGCCACCATCATTTTCCCAGATGTTCAAACCAGCAATGCCTTTGTAGACCTGACGGGGATTGTTGGTGGCGAGATTGGCAGTGATATTGTCCAGTTCGATGACCTCGCTTTTGCGAGCCGCATAAATGCCGAGGCCTTCAACATTGCGCATGCTGCGCATGGCTGCACCGGTAGAGGCACTGATTTCTACTTCCGCCAGATCCAGGATCGCTTTTTCCAGTACGATCTCAAGTTTCTTTGTCTTTTTCCCTATTTCAACCGCCAACTTCTGACTTTTCCAGCCTTCAGCGTATATCCCCAATTCATCTTTTCCTGGGTCCAAACCTTCAAACACAAAGTTTCCTCTTCCATCACTTTGGGTCGTTTGTCCCTGATCACGAAGGCTCAGATTTACATTGGCAACCCCCTTGTGGTTTTCATCCAACACCTTACCTTCCAGGATGAAGTTTTGCCCCCAGATCATGAGTGGAAAAAGGAAAAACGGTATGAGGGAAAACTTCTTCATGTCAATCAGTTTGCTGCCAGAATCCACTTCTTGGGCAAAAAGTCATCCTGGATTCCATTAAGGTTGATATCAGGGTCGATGAAACGACGACTGCTGCGACCATTAAGGGCCACATGTGCATCCACCTTCACAATTGGGTTGTGAAAACCATGTTTTTGTTCGTATTCACGCGCCAGAAAATGAGCGTACTGGAGCATAAAGTCTGGCTGTATGCTCATCTGCTTTTCCTGAAAAGTCGTGAGGTATGTGTTGTTGATGATCTCATTTTTGCGGCCGGTCGCCGGATCTTCGATCGTAAAAGTGGCGAGTCCATGTTTTTCCACCAGCATCACCCGCCAGCTGAATCGATATCCTTCTTCGCTCCACATCACGTCGCTTTGGTAGAGGAAATGGCGGAGAGGAAAAAGAAATTGGAAGAGCAGGAGAAAGGCGATCCCGTATTGGAGTACGGGACGAAGGAGTGAGGGGAGAGCGCTTTCCCGGACGACGATCCGGGAGCTATCTTTGGTTTTTGTTTGACCTTGAGAACCAAACAGCTTTTCCAAAACAATCCGATGCATGTTTCCCGGAAAAAAGATCAGGGTAGAAAAGATCATGATGAAGGGAAACAGCCCGATGTTGAAGAGTAGGTGCGTCATCAGGTGAAAAGCCACTACCACGAGATAAGCCCAGATACGGGTTCGGTTCCACAGGAGAAAAAATGCGACGGTCAAATCATAGCATGCACCTACCCAGCTGAAGATAAAGGCAGTTTCCCAAAATTGGAAAAAGTAGCCCAAAAGCGGCAGATCGGTATGTTCCGGTAGCCATGCAGCCATCGGCATAGCACGAAAGAGCCAATCTGCATTGAGCTTTGCCACGCCAGCGTAGAAGTATACCAATCCCAGTTGCAGCATGATCAGGTGGATACACCAGGCGGGCACCTCCCGACGGGAAGGCACTGCCTTTCTCCGAACGTCCAGGGAGAAAGCCTGATGCGCCGGCAAAAAGATCAGATAAAAGGCCAGCAGGCACACCAGATAATAATGATTGAGATAATTGGTGGCGTCCAGTAGCTCCACATAGGTAAAGCTGATAAAAAAGACCGTTGCCGATATTCTGTATAAAAAACCCAGCATGATACCGGCCGCACTTAGTGCAATCAGCAGATAGACAAGGTACATACCCGATTCACCCAGAGGCTCTACCCATTCAAACCCATAAAACTTGAAGAAGAAACGCGGCGCTACATACAATTTTTCAATCCAGCCTTCCCACATAAAGCGCAAAGCCCCAAAGCACATCAAACCTCCGAATAAAATTCGGAAGCTTGCCAGTGCTGCAATGTCTTTGGGTTGTTTCAGCAGTCGGTATGTGAGGCTGCGTTCCATCAATCAGAATCGCTCGGATTGTCGACGTAGGTAATGGTTACACAAAGGACTGATGGCATATCAGTTTTGAGATTGACCAGATTTTTGACCACTTCATTGTAGGCATTTTCGACTGCGGCTTTGTCAGCGTTGACTGCCTCTGAAAGTGGTCCTTGAAGCGCTTTGAGTGTTTCAATCCCACTGGCAAACTGGTCCTGAATCAATTTATCCAGGGATTCTCCGTCTTTTGCCGCTTCAATCTCAGTCAGAAAATCGTCAAACCCACTGCCATTACCACCGAGGTATAAGTCTTCACTCGCTTCCAGCGAGGCAACTGCCAGTTCCAGAGATTTTCCAGAATAAAAAGCTTCTACCTTTTCGGGATTGGTGAAGCCAAGTGTAACCACACCGACCGGAATACCAATTTTGTCTCTTTTGATGATCTCAAAGTGCTGGTTCAGGTTGTTGACCAACAAACTGAGCGCAGTTCCCGCGGCTGTACCGCTGGCCCGAACAAAGGACTCACGATAGCTGTCCGTCCATTTGAAGGTAACCGAATCAACCCGAAATTTGATGTCGGCGGTTACATCCTGTAAGTAGCGACTGTAAGCAGAGTCAGCGAACTGGGTCAGGATGGCCTGGTCATCCGCACCAATGCCATACAACAAGTAATCAAGAGCTGGAAAGCCTTTGTCAAATGCGTCTGGTGAATTGAAATTATAGCTCCCAGAAGCAATGTTGTCATCTACATTTCCGGCATTGATGGGAAAATTATTGACGCTATTGCGGAGAAAAGCATCTTCAGCCGGACCAAATTCGTACTGCGCAACATTCTGAAAGCTCAGATAAGCATCCAACCAACTGGCGCGGAGTGCATCGAGATTATTCTGGTTGATATCGGCGGAAAAAGCATTGACATCTTCGGCCATCACATCAACCTTTTGTTGCAGGTCTTCATAGCCAGGAATGATCAGATTGTCGGCAATATTGGCCACCATGCTATTGACAGCAAAATC
>JBCBZF010001130.1:0-2278 GCA_039815525.1 Bacteroidota bacterium
ATGGCTATGTGGGTACGTCATCTTTGGCCAAAAAGATTGATCTGGTCGGATTGGGAAGCGGCACTGACTGGCAGGATGAGATTACCCGTACCGCTTTTACCCATAACCATAATGTCTCCTATTCTGGTGGAAGTGATCGCGCTTTTTTTCGGGCTTCATTGAGCCATTTGGACCAGGAAGGCATCATCGACAAAAGTGAGTTACAGCGCTATTCCGGACGGATGAATGCGTCGATTTTCGGGATCAATGACAAACTCCGGATCGATTTGAATCTGATTGCCAGTCATGTGGTTGATCGTGGCGTACCGCGTTCAGATGTGTCTGATACGGATGGTGAATTGATCACCAATGCCCTGGCTGGTGATCCAAGCCGCCCGGTATTGGGACCCAACGGAGAGTTTTCCAGTGGACCAACCAATGCAGTTGGTTTTTTGGACGCCTGGAATGACATCACCAAAACGGATCGCATTCTGGCCAATACTTCCCTGAGCTTTGAATTTTTTGAAGGCCTCAAGTATCAGCTAAACCTTGGCCTGGACCGTTCCAATGCCATTCGGGAGCAGGAATTGGGTCCCAATAACCTGGAAGGCATCAACATCAACAATGGTTCCTATAACTACGGCAGCATTGATGCCCTCAATTTTCTAATTGAAAACTTCCTGACCTATGATGCTCTGGTGGGAAAAAATCGGATCAATGTACTGCTTGGACACGCTTTCCAGGAGTTTGATGTCAATGGATTCAACATTGCCCTGAGCAATTATCTGGTGCCAAGTATCAGCGGAATGGATGATCCTGGCAATGCGATTTCACTGATTGGAGTTGGTGGCAATCTGACCAATCCAGATGGCGTGCGTGAAGTGAACAAACTGGAATCTGGTTTTGCACGGGTCAATTATTCTTTTGACGATACTTATCTGGTAACAGCTTCCATTCGGGCAGATGGTTCTTCGCGTTTTGGTGCCAACAATCGTTGGGGCTATTTCCCCGCCATTTCTGCGGCATGGCGCATCAGCAAAGCCCTGAACACCACTCAATTTGATGATCTTAAGCTGCGGGTTGGATGGGGACAAACCGGTAATCAGGAAATTCCAAACAAAGCAACCCAGGAAACCTTCCAGGTTACGCAAAATGGTATCTCGCGGGTGCGGGAAGAAAACCCGGACCTCAAATGGGAGGTGAGCACGCAATTCAATGTCGGGATTGATTTCCGGCTGAAAGGCAATAAGCTGTATGGCAACATCGACTATTTCAACAAAGTCAATACCGATCCACTTTTGCTGGTAGACTCTGAGCCACCAGCGGTTTCGCAAAAATGGATCAATCTACCAGGCGAAATCATCAACCAGGGCGTGGAAATCTATCTTGGTTCACAACTGGTGAGCAAGAACAATTTCACCTGGAACCTGGATGTGAATGGAACCTTTGTGTCGAATGACGTTTCTTTCCCGGATGGCCGTGAAATCTTCACGGGCGTTCTTAGCGGACGGAGTATCAACGGAACGCTAACCCAGATCATTCGGGATGGAGAGGCACTGGGAACCTTTTTCCTCCCCACTGATAATGGTGATGGGACCTCTACTGAGCGGGAGATTCAGGGCACTGGCATCCCGAATTTTATCTACGGGCTGAGCAGTTATATGACCTTTAGTAACTTTGATTTCTCCTTTAACATCTCGGGTGTTTCTGGAAATCAGATTTACAATGCGACTGACAATTTCCTCAACAACTTTGGGGGAAATGTCTCGACCCGCATCGCCAATGCCGGCATGATTCCTCCCGGCGCGTCAAGCTTCTTCCTCGAAGATGGTGCCTTCCTGCGTCTGAACAACCTGACCCTTGGCTATAATATCAATGCCGCTGGTGTTGATTGGTTGAACCGGGCCCGAATCTATGTTTCAGGACAAAATCTCTTTGTACTGACCGAATACACTGGCTATGATCCCGAAGTGAATACGCCCGTTGGTGTAGGGGGAAACCTCTCCTATGGAATTGACTTTGCTGCTTATCCAAGAGCGAGAACGTTCATTCTCGGCGTAAATGTGGACTTGAACTAAATTGTACAAAAGGACTCATGAAAGATTTTATCAAACTCATACCAATCTTCCTCCTGTTCTTTTTCGCCGGTTGTGCCAATCTGGATGAAGAAGTACTGGACGAAGTAACTGTCGAAGACATCGAAGCTCTTCTGGAAAATCCTTCTCCGGAATTTCTGGACAACCTGGTCGCTTCCGTTTACGCGGAAATGATCCCCAATTTTACGGAGAGAAACTATTTC
>JBCBZF010000629.1:0-4387 GCA_039815525.1 Bacteroidota bacterium
GGATATGAAACAGGAGCTGGAAGCAAATTTCCTCCGCCACGTGGCACAGACTTCGGATGCCCCCATCATCCTGCACGTTGACCGTGCCGAAGGCATTTATCTCATTGATCAGGAAGGACGTAGCGTCATTGATTTTATCAGCGGGATCTGCGTGAGCAATCTGGGCCACAATGATCCAGATATCCGTGCGGCCATTCATGCCCAAACCGACCGCTATCTCCACCCAAATGTGTATGGCGAAGTAATCATGACCCCTCAGGTCAGCTATGCCAAACGCCTTTGTGGAGCCCTCGGTGAGCCATTTGATGCAGTATATTTTGGCAACAGTGGCGCAGAGTCCATTGAAGGGGCACTCAAAGTTGCCAAGAAGTTTACGGGCCGTGGGGAACTGATTGCCTTTGAAAATGCCTATCACGGCAGCACCCATGGCGCATTGAGCGTGACGGGCAAAGCCGGTAAGAAAGAAGGCTACGGACCGTTGCTGCCCAATGTGTCTTTTTTGCCATTCAATGAAATCGAACCGCTGAGCACGATCTCCCCAAATACCGCAGCGGTGATCGTTGAGGTGATTCAGGGGGCGGGTGGTATTGTTTTGCCGAAACCAGGTTTTTTGTCCGCCCTGCGCGCCCGTTGTGATGAAGTGGGGGCTTTGTTGATCTTTGATGAGATACAGACTGGATTTGGTCGTAGCGGGAGCCTGTTTGCCTTTCAGCAATTTGGTTGTGTTCCGGACATCATTGTCCTGGCCAAAGCTCTGGGGGGAGGCATGCCATTGGGAGCCTTTGTTTGCCGTCAGGAAATCATGCAAGTGATCCGGCGCAATCCACCTTTGGGACATTTGACCACCTTTGGTGGGCATCCGGTGAGCTGCGCGGCTGGTATGGCCTTGCTGGACAAACTGATGGCTTCTGATCTGCTGACACAGATTCCAGCCAAAGCTGCCGTGTTACGAGAGATGCTGGTTCACCCGGCGATACGCGAGTTGCGAGGCATGGGCATGATGTATGCGATCCTGTTTGATGATTATGAAACTGCCGATCAGATCCGGGCGGCATGCCTGCGGCGGGGTTTGCTGACCATCGGATTCCTGAGCATTGACAATGGATTACGAATCACACCGCCACTGACCATCACAGAAGGGGAAATGAAACTGGCTTGCCAGATCATACTGGATGCCATTGCGGAAGTTGTGGGGGGAAAATGAATTACATCAATAGTTCCAGAATTTCTCCAGAGGGTAATTCCTGATAGCGACTTTGGAGAATTTCACTGACCCGTCGAATGTATACGAAGTCGATCGATTCCGGACTGTTATATGTCGCGCCTAATGTAAAAGGACGGGCCAGGAGTGGCAGCTCTTCACGATTATCTGCTGTTTCAAAGGTGCCTCCGGTAAACAGGGTATTAACGTACTTTTTGATATCCGTTTTCGGTAGACTTTGATCCAAATAGTCATACACCGCGTCAAACATCTCCGTCATACTCATCTGTCTCCTCTCCTGAAAAAGAACAAAGAGTGCTTCAGCCATGAGCATACGTCTTTCTGGTTCGCTCAGATAGCGTAACTTCTTGCTCAGAAAGCGTAAAGCATTGGCCTTCACCTGAATACTGCTGGTGATCATATCACCTTCTTTTTCGCGGAGGACCACCATTGGTAAGGTCTCCTGCTCTGTCAGTACCTCAATGACCAAATCACCGACCATTGATTCGATGAAGCTCTTGAAGGATGAAAAGCCAAGCTTTTTCTCAGAAAAGGCGGGATCAATGCGGAGCAATTGCTGTTTGAGTTTCGCCATCAATACCGGCCCGATTTCATCCCTGGTTTGAATGTACTGTTGCAGCAAAGCCCTTCCCTGCTTGCGTTCTTCCTCCCAGGCCGGACCCTGAGCAGGTTCAGCTTTTCCCAGGAGGGTTTCCAGAGAAATAAACTCTGCACTGTTTCGCTTGACGAGATTCCCTACGCTGTGCTCAAATCCCAGGACAATCACCGTTTTCCCTCTTGAGCGCAGTCTTTGGATCAGGGGAATAAAGTCTGTATCACCTGAACCAATGACGATGGTGTCGATATAAGGATACTGCTCGAGCATCTCCATGACATCGATCGCGAGTCGAACGTCTGATCCATTCTTTCCTTGCGTGTTGGTTGCGGGTAGGTGGATCATCTCAAAACCTTTGTCCATCAGACTGGGCTGGTACTGGGCAAACAGATCTTTGGACCAGTCGGCATAGGCTTTGCGGATCCGCATCTCTCCTTTCGATTCAGCCAATCTGATGATTGGTTCAATGCCCAGGGGACGGTTTTGTCCACTGTAGACCGTTTCAGCTGAAATGGCCAGATTTTCAAAATCGAGGAATACCGCTACATTCAATCCATCCATGCACCAATGCGTTCAAGGGAGTTGATTTCTCAACAGGCAGGAAGTGTCCGAAAGGATGTACAAGGCAAGCTGTCAGGTCCAATGACCTAAGCTGCCGCAAAATAGTCAAAAATATGGGCATCACCCTGCTGGCCGTTAGGCAGGGGCAATATTGTTTCATTTTTAGTAAAAAGCTGTGGTTGAGCGGGAAGTTTGGCCGCCTCAATGACTCAGGCTTCTACTCTGACCGGAATGATCTCTTTCAGTTTCGCCACAACGATTTCAATTTCTTCCGGGGTATTCTGCATGCCAAAGGAAAAGCGGATCGAATTGAGGAGTCCGTTTTTATTGGCGCCGATGGCGCGCAATACATGAGATCCAATCAATGCTCCTGAACTGCAGGCAGAGCCCCCTGAAGCTGAAATACCGGCGAGGTCAAGATTAAACAGAAGCATGGCATCTTCTCCCTGACAAGGCAGGGCAACGTTGAGAACCCCACAAAATGCTTCTTCTACATCAGTGGGGCCGTTGTATGCAATGCCAGGTACTTCAGCTTCCAGCCTTTGCATGAGCAATTGTTTGAGGTGAAGCATGTGGGCCTGCTTTTTGTCCAGCATGGTGGTGCACTTTTGGAGTGCGTGCGCCATGCCGACGATAAAAGCAACATTTTCTGTACCTGCCCGCAATTTCCGCTCCTGACTGCCACCCGTGATTTGAGCGGGGAGATGCAAGCCTTTGCGCACATACAAAAAACCAACACCTTTTGGTCCATAAAACTTATGCGCCGCAGCAGTGGCAAAATCTACCTTCAATTCATCCATCGGGAGCGGTAATGCTCCCATGCTTTGAACGGTGTCAGAATGAAAAAGTGCATCGTATTGATGGCACATTTCTCCAATGTGTCGGATGTCAGAAATGGTCCCCAACTCATTGTTGACATGCATCAGGGAAACCAGACTGCGAGGGGAGGTAGCAAGAAGTTGGTCTAGCTGATTTAGATCCGGTCTTCCATATTGGTCTACACTGAGCCAACTGACCGAAATTTTACCCGCCTTTTCCAGTTCTTCAATGGTATGCGTGACCGCATGGTGCTCAACCGGGCTGGAAATCACATGCTTGATATCATAGGCTTCCACTGCACCACGAATGGCGAGGTTGTCTGCCTCCGTACCACCACTGGTAAAGAAAATTTCTGCGGGCTGTGCATGCAGGCAGCCAGCAATTGTCCGTCTGGATTCTTCAATTGCATTGCGGAGCGCCCGGCCGTGGCCGTGCGTAGAGGAGGGATTGCCAAATGCTTCGAGAAGATAGGGTCTCATCACTTCCAGGACTTCTGGATCCATTGGTTTGGAAGCGGCATTGTCCAGATAAATGCGGGTCGTTTGCATAAGGGAAAGGCCTTTAATCTGAAGATGCTGATAAAAAAGTCTTGCCAATTAAGCCTTCAAATATGCAAAAGTTTTAGAAAATTACAGCATGCTTTCCAATTCGCTGATGATCCTTTTGGCCAGATTATCAGCTCCTTCCTGGCTGGGCGCTTCGCTGTAAATTCGAATGATTGGTTCAGTATTTGATTTACGCAGATGAACCCACGAATCTGCAAAATCTACCCTTACACCATCGACATCATTGATCTTTTCTGCGGCATATTTCTCTTTGAACTGCTGGATGATTCCGTCTACGTCCATGCCTTCTGACAGCTGCATTTTCTGCTTAGACATAAAATAGTCAGGATAGCTCGCCCGTAGCTCGGCACAGCTTTTCCCACTTTTGACCAGATGAGACAAGAAAAGTGCGATTCCGACCAGGGCATCGCGGCCATAATGTAAAGCAGGATAAATAATGCCTCCATTGCCTTCACCACCAATGAGCGCATCTGTACGCTTCATGATTTCGATGACATTCACTTCTCCAACCGCGGAAGCATAATGACGGCAACCGTGTTGCTCCGCCACATCTGTTAGGGCACGACTGGAGGATAGATTAGATACCACGGCACTTTTACGATGCTGCAACACGTAGTCTGCAAC
>JBCBZF010000155.1:0-9037 GCA_039815525.1 Bacteroidota bacterium
GGATGTACGACCGTGATTTCCAGGGTCCAGGTATTGCAAAAACCTACATCACCCTTTCCTGCAGTGGCATGGATATGGATACCAAGGCGTCCAATGCTGCTTTTGCCCTCCAGAAAAGGAACGGTGTTATGGGTTTCGGTATATTCTTCCGTGACGCCCAGATAAAGCGTATTGGGTTCCAGAACATAGCCTTCTTCCGGAATGACGATTTCTTCGATTTGATTGTGTTTACGTGCATCCAGCATCCGGTCCTGGTAGACCGCCAGGTACTTGCCGAGATGCACATCATAGCTATTGCTACCGAGGCATTCTCGCCTGAAAGGCTCAATGACAATCTGGCCTTTCTCAATCTCTTCCAGGATACGGGCATCTGACAATATCATCGTCACTCACTAATTTGGGTGGACCCACAGGAGGTGGGCGTCGTACAGAGGCGACAAATCTATGAACAATTCAGTTCCTGAAAAAGGACAATGTTTAGCTGAATGGATGGCTTGCTTACAAATCTTTGAGGATGTCGTCAAAGAGGTTGCTATCTGCTTTGACACTGCCGTTAGATTGGCTTTTTACTTCATCTGGTGCCGTCTCTGGTTTTGTCTGTGGGACATAATCAAATCCGGGAATATCGGTCGTGCCACCTGTAGGCGGCAATTCGACCCGATCGAAATCCTGTAAACGATCGAGTTGGCTTTTGAGGTAAATCTGAAGTTGGGTCAATACCTGTTCGCGGCGACCTGCCAGTTCTTCAATTTCTTTTTGCAGTTCATTGCGGTCATCGACCGCGCGGCGCACCATGGCCTTGGCCTGTGCCTCTGCTTCCTGAATCCGCAAATCTGCCTTTTGGCGGGCAGTCTCCAGGGTGTCGCGAGACGAACGCTCAGCTTGCATCAGGGTTTTGTGGAGCATATCCTCCACTTCTTTGAGTGCGTTATAGTTGGCCTTCACTGCTCCCAACTCTTCTTTGAGTGCGCGGTGTTCTTCCTGAAATTGTTCCCATTCTTTGGAAAGTGCCGTCAGAAAAGCCCGTACTTCCTCTGCATCAAGCCCACGAAAAGCTTTGCGAAAGGTGTGCTGACGGATTTCAATTGGTGTGATCATCAAGCCTGATTTATACGTCCTGCGGCGGTTCAATGGAGAGTTTCCACCTGATCACCCGCCGATCATCTCCACATGAAATTACGGAATTATCCGTTACCAACCATGCTAAGCGGTTGACACTGTGGGTGTGGGCCGCAAAACGTGCGGCATCTATGACCTTGAGAAGTTGGAAATTCCAGGCATCCCACAGCTTCATGCTTTTGTCCCGACTGGCAGTGAGAAAGTAGTCTGCGTTAGGTGAAAAGACGATGTGATTGATGGTGAAATTGTGAGCCGGGATGTTGCGGATTTCCGCAAAATCATTTTGGATGTCCCACACATTGAGATGGGCATCGCGGCCACCACTGAGAAGGTATTTGCCAAAAGGATGGACCGCCAGTGAAAAAACTGAATTTTCATGTGCTTTCCATTCTTGGATAACACTTCCACTTTTGACGTCGAGTCTTCGGATAGTATGGTCGCTGGAACCAATCAATACGCCATTTTTCTCGCCTAAATCCGCAAAGGAACGAAGGTGAGATTGCGCCAATCGTTGATGCCCCAGCTGTTGAAAATCGGTCAAACGAAGGACAGAAAGGTATCCCTTCGCATGTAAAATCCAGAGACAGTCCCGTTCAGGATCATCATAGAGCCCATAAATGGCATCTCCCGTTTTTCGCCAGGTATGGACCAGCTGCCGTTCATCGAACGCAAGAAAGTGAACACTGCCTTCACTGCCGCCTGCAACCAATATGCGATAACGCTCAATCCAGCACAAGGCATAAATGCTGTTCCCAAGCCTTAGGACCCCTTCTCCTTCATTCTGGTGATTCTGTAAGTCCCAACAAACCACCATCCCATCATCGCCGGCAGTGAACAGATATTGTTCCGCCTGATCAGTTACCATCGCAAAGATGGAGCCTTTGTGGCCCTCATATTGAGTAATCTGTTCGATGTGAATATCGGGCCGGTTCACCTATTGGCTGTCAAGATTTTCCTGAAAGTATAATTGCCGATAGGTCATGTCAAAAGCGCAAAGTTGTCCCATGCCAACGGTATATTTGGCAAAACAACCGTTGTCAATGTCCAGGACCTGATCTTCATCCAAGAGATCATACATATCCCAAATCTCATCGGTTTTGATAGGGGTATGTCCATGAATGATCACCCGATCTTTGAGCCAGTTCCAGTCAATGGTCTCATACCAATGCCGAATCCAAAGCATCGACTTGGTGTAGCGAAACGGATTGTGCATACGCCAGAGGAAGCCGTTGTTCGGCTTTTCATCGTGCTGGTCTGGATTGAAATTCAGGCCGGCATGGACCAGGATATATTTGTCCACTTCGAGATATGGCAGCATACCATCTACGAAGTCAATGTATTTGTCCTCAATCTGATGGGGAACACTGGTCTGAAATGAACCAAGGGTTTCCCGACCGCCGTTGAAGAGCCACACCTCACTGTCACCGGTTTGCCGGGCGGCTTCTACCATCATCTCTTCATGATTGCCTTTCAGACAATGCACGTCATAACCCGCTTCCTGTAGCTGCATGACATAGTCAAGCACCCCTTTGGAATCCGGTCCACGGTCCACAAAATCCCCGAGCAAGTACAGGCTGTCATCCTTTGAAAATACTACCTGATCTTCGACCAGGGCCTTAAAGGTTTTCTGACAGCCGTGTATATCTGATATGGCAATCTTTCTCATCTCTCACGGTAAAATTACATAAGAGTGCGAAAATTCCATGCAGATTTATCTTCTTTTCGTAAATGACTGTGGTTCAACCCGCAAAAAAGCGAACCAATGCACGTTTGATGCGGGCCTGTGGCCTGTTTTTTTCTTGTTCCTGCTGCCGCAGATAGTCGATTAACTGTTGTTGGGCAAGTTCATCTTTGTCTACACCTGCGGTCCAACGCAGGTCGCGGTAGTACAACTCCCGCACCAGATTGTCATAGCTTTGTTTATTGATGGGCATGATCCGGCTGATTAGTGGCTTGGGTAAGGAAAGACAAAATGTGGTCGCAGGCCTCTGGAGCCTGTAAAATCCGATTGTGGCCGTATCCCTCGGTAAAATGATGGGCTACTTCCGGCCAGCTGGCCAGCAATTGCTGGACATCTTCCAGACTGACAGCTTGATCTTTCAGGTCATGCAGGTGAAGCATACGGTCAAATGGGAGCATTGGGCCCAGACGATCCAGTTGAAATTCACGGATATCCCGACCGACTGTTTTGGCAGTATGTTCGATGAAATGCTGATAGATAGCATCGTTTCCACCCAAAGCATCCGAAAACTGTCTGAAAAATGTTGTTGCCCGGGGAGGAGGCGCAATGCTGATGATGCGTTCCGGCATTTTGCCTTCATACTCTGTCAAAGCAAACAGGGATGCCACGGCACCGAGCGAATGCCCAATTACCGCATACGGCACCCCTGTTCTATTCAGAACGTGTATTAACTGATCAATGAAGTCCGGAAGATTCGTGTAGACACCATCCGAACGGCCATGGGCCCCAAAATCAAAGGCCATGACCTGATATCCGGCAGCCAATAGCGATTCAATCATGGTCCCGAAGTAAAGAGCATGGGAGTGCCATCCATGGACGATTAACACTCTTTTTTCCCCACTGCCCCACATATACCCACGTATCCGACGCTTTTTATGCACAAACTCCAATCCAATTGCCTCATCTGCTAATGTCTGATGACTGGACCGAAAAGTGGCCTTGCCAGGCCGCATGAAAAAGCGAAACATGGCTTTCGATACACCCGCTGGATGAATCTTCCCAAGACTTTTGACCTTGGCACGAAGCCAAAGAAAGCGGATGTTTTGTAGGATCTTGTGCATGTTTCTTTTAGTTAGATACCAGTCGGTATGTAAACGGGTAAAAAAAATCGCGCGTAGCTTATCCGATTTCTATGCTTTTGATAATGATTTCTAATTGTCGTTTCACCAATCGATAGTTATGCTCACTGCCCTGCACCCTGGCCAACAGTATGCCTCCTTCAATCGCAGCGAAAAACAGAGCTGAAAACCCCTCAACATCCAAATCTGCCTTGATTTGTCCCTCCTGAATGCCTCTTTGGGTGATCTTTTGGATAGACATTCGCATGATTTCGATGATCCCATTGACTTTTTCACGTAAAAACTGATGATCACCTTTGTTTCCTAAATCCATGGTGTCAACCGAGGTATTGATGATCGGACAGCCTCCTTCAATTGGGGGCTTGTGGACAAAGTTGACGTAGTAGTCCACCATGGATCGTAGTTTATCCGGCGCATTTTCTGCTCTCCGAATCTCAACCCTTAGCATGTCCATCATGCGTTTGGCGTTGTGATCAAATGCAGCCGAAGCCAATTCACTTTTATTCGCAAAATGCTTGTAAATGGCGCCTTTGGTGAAGGGGATCTTCTCTACCAACAAACCCATACTGGTGCCCACATAGCCCATCTTATTGAAGAGCACAGCAGCTTCCTCAATGATGGTCTGGCGGGTCTGTTCAGGATTTCGCATGATAATGAAACACCTGGTAAAGGATATACGACAAAGATACCAGTTGGTATCTAAATGTCAAATTTATCCTTAAAAAAGACCGATCGATTTGCAATGTTACTTTATTGTTAACAAATTGTAATGGAATTGTAATCTTTAACGAAACCTACCATGGCAAAGAAATCCAAGCAGAAGGAAAAGAAGTCGAAAGCCAAAAAGAATAAGAAGGCAGCTTTGAAAGCCAAGCGCAAAGCGACGGCAAAGGTCAAAGCGAAGAAGGCCAAAAAGGCAAAAAAGAAGAAGGCTGATAAGAAAAAGAAAAAAAGTAAAGCCAAGAAAAAAGGCTAAGAGCCAGCAATACGTTGAGCAGACCACAATCACTTCCATCTAAGCAAAATGGATGATCGGTGATTTCCCCTGTTTGATGTGAAACGAAAATTGAATATGAAGGCAAAAGAAAGCCGGTCCATTTGGATCGGCTTTCTCAGTATATGGATGGACGCTTAGTATTTCAGTGTAATGCCCAGGCTGGGGATAAATGGCAATTGATATACTGGCTCGAAGGCCAGGCGATCGAAGTAAAAAATGTTGTTGCGGTTATATACATTGACAATGCTTGCACTGGCTTCTACCAGCATGGCATTGCTCACCAGCCATCTTCTTTTGGCAGAAAAGTCGAGTCGGTGATAAAATGGCAGGCGCCCCCCATTGAGTTCATCGCTGAGAATGATGCCCAACTGTCCGTTTTGCGTGGCAACATCGGTGAGAGCGCCATCATCCAGGAAATTGAGTTTTTCGAAATAGCCTTGCGTCTGGGTAAATGGGAAACCTGAGCCCAGAGACCAACGCACGCTAACTTCCCATTTGCGGTCGGTAAACTTCGGTCTTCTCCGGAAACCTTCGCCCTCAATGAGGGGAAATGTGCCGCTGGTGTAGGATAGCACTGCATTGATGTTGTGGCGTCGGTCCCAGACGGGTGCATAGGTCCGAATTGCGTCGGTCCGGCGTACTTTGGCCCAACCATAGGTCCCGTAGGCATACCAATTGGCGGTTTGATATTTCAGGATCACATCAAAGCCATAGGCTTTGCCGGTTTCGGTGATGAAATCCGGTTCATCAGGGAAGACCTTTTCGCGATTGATGTTTGTCAACTGGGTAAAACCTTTGTACCAGCCCTCAACATTGGTGGTGAGATTTTCTACCAATTCAAACTCAAGCCCTCCCAAAGCATGCCAGGCAGTTTGCAGGGTGGTGGATTTGATGCGATCCGGCAATTGGGTAGGAGCGGACAGAAAGCCCTGGAACAAATTGACCACATCCCGGTCAGAAACAGCTGCCATGAGGTTCTGTGAATAGCTACCTGTGGCAGCACTGATGCTGAAACGCGGAAAATTGAACTTTGCCCGCAGACGCGGTTCAAAGCGGGGGGCAATCTGGTTGTTGTAATAATGGACATGCACACTGGGTTCGATGACCGCGCGCTGTACGCTTTCATCTCCATCCGTCCCCTGTAAAACTTTTTTATACTTCAGATAAATGGCCGCCTCGGTATTGCTGTTCTGTTGCGTGGTTTGGAAGCCAAATGAGTTGGTAAACTGATAATCCGTCTGGAAACCAAGGAAAGAGGTGCCAAACGCCAATTCATCCACTGCATTGAAGATATAGCCAACTTTCAGGCCACCGCTGAAACCCGAAATGGAGCTATTACGCGGAAATTGTTCAGATTGAGCAGATTCAAGGGAGGTAGAATAATCGGAGTAGGCAAAGCTACCGCTAATGATTGCGCCTGCACCTGCAGGCAACAACTGGAAATTTCCACCGCCGCCGCTGGCTTCCCAGCCAATGTCTGCCGGGAACTCAAAATTCACATTGTCATTGTGACGGAATCCGAAGAGGTTCGCAGAGTTGATGCCATCAGAAAGGGTCAACTTACCGTAGAGATCCTGAAAATTGTACGGCAGGCCAACACTGTCATTGACATAGCTGTAGATGCTTTGGGAAGTTTGGTCAATGTAATTTTGGCGACCAGAAATCAGAAAGCTGACCCCTGAGCCGGGTTTTTCGCCTTTCACCAGCGGCCCTTCGAGCATCACGGCGGAAGAGAAAGGATTGACATTGAGTTTACCCTTCACTTTGCTAAAACTTCCATTCCGGCTTTTGATGTCCACCACTGAAGAGATCCTCCCGCCATATTGTCCAGGGAAAGCGGCTGAGTACACATCTACGTTGCGGATATAATCAGGATCAAACACACTGAAAAGACCGATAGAGTGAAACGGACTGTAAATGACCATGCCATCCAGCAGAACCATGTTCTGGATCGGCGTTCCGCCTCGAATATAGAGCTGACCACCCTGGTCTCCAGTAAAAACCACACCGGGCAAAACCTGTAGATATTGGGCCAAATCCGGCGATCCAAGTGAAGGCAACAGATTGATCTCCTGTGGAGAAATACTGGTGATACCGGTTTCTACCTGGGTTTTGTTGATCCTGCCGGTTTGCTGGCCGGTAATGGTTACTTCATTGGTAAACACCATTTTTTCCTGCAGCACAAAGCCTCTGGTAACGGTTCCGACCGATTCAAGTTCGATCACCTGTTTGGTGGTGTCGTACCCAAAATAGATGGCCCAGACCTCAAAGGTTCCCCCTTCAAGTTTTGGAACGGCATAAATCCCGCTTTCATTGGTATAGGCACCCTTTTGCTGGCCAGGAATATAGATTGTGGCTCCGGGGAGCGGTTCACCATCAGTGTTGACCACTTTGCCGCGCAGGGTGCCGTTTTGGGCACTTGCCTGGCTTAAGATCAGAAATGACAGCAAAAAGAGGAAACAGTTTTTCATGAAAAACAATCAGAACGCGATAAAAATGCAGACAACAAATCTACAACCCAAAGCCAGGATTCCCCAACGGTCAAAAGTGTGAATCGATGACAGACTTTCCATGCAACTATTCTGAACCTTTTATCTTCTACCCAATTGATTGCCCTCCTCATTTTTCACCATACCAAATATTTTGTATGACGCGTACATTGACTTTTTTCCTGATTTGTCTCGTTCTTCCGTTGATCCAGCTTCGTGCTCAAGATGACTTTGATCCGACTGCATTAGAAAAATATGTTGTCAAACAGATGAAAAAGCGCCATGTAGCTGCACTCAGCATTGCGATTGTAGATGATCAAAAAGTGATTTGGTCCAAAGGTTATGGCATGGCTGATATTGATGGAGGGAAAACAGCGACTGCTGAAACAGTCTATCGGGTAGGCTCAGTGTCTAAATTGTTTACCATGCTGTCTGTGATGCAGTTGGTGGAAGCAGGGAAACTTGATTTGGACCGGCCAGTAAAAGATTATCTCCCCAATTTCAGTCCGCGCACACGCTTCCCTGATGCCCCGGTGATCACAGCCAGACATTTGCTGACCCATCAATCTGGTTTGCCTTCAGACGTACTGGCTAATTTTTTCTCAGACAATCCTCCTCCTTTTCAGCAAATTATTCAGGAACTCAATCAAGAATACGTTTCCTGTCCACCGAATACCATTTGGGCCTATTCTAACCCTGCCTTTGATGTGTTGGGGGTTTTGGTCGAAAAAGTGAGTGGAGAATCCTTTTTCGATTATACCCAAAGGCATCTGTTTTCGCCGATGGATATGAAGCAGAGTACATTTCGGCTCGCTGATTCCTCCCAATATGCGATGGGATACCATAAGAAGCTGGAAGCATTGGCAGAACCCAGAATCAAAGATGTGCCAGCCGGCATGATGCATGCCAATGTCAAGGATTTGTCCAACTTCATGAAGATGATGTTTGCCAAGGGAGAATTCAACGGAAAAAGCGTATTGGAGGGGTCTTCTATTGCAGAAATGTTGCGTCCTCAAACTGCCGACGTAGCCCTCGATTTTGACCGAAACATGGGACTTTGCTGGTTTTTAACGGAAGACAAAAGTCCATGGAGCAAAGTTGGTGGTATGGCTGGACATGGCGGGGACACCTATGTGTATCACGCTGATCTGACGATCTTACCAGGACAAAAACTCGGTGTGGTCGCTCTCACCAATTCGGCCAGCGGGGAGGGATTGGTACGCTCCGTTCGCCGGAGAGCAATGTTGATGGCCCTGAAGCAATTACGCGGGATTGAGAATCCAGAGGATGAAGATGAGCAGGAGGATGAGAAAGGTGTCTCTGAAGCGAAAACCTTTTCTGATGAGGCATTAAATGAGGTAGCCGGAACCTATGCCATTGGGCCAGTTCCGTTTCATCTGGCGTCCAAAGGCAAAAAATTGAAAACCAATCTTGCCGGTACCCGTTTCACCGTTCATCCCCACAAAACCGGTGGCCTCATGCCAAAGGTGAAGCTATTCGGCCTGATCTCCATTCCGGTCAAAAGCATTCGTTTGTATCCTGAGCAAATCAATGGCTATGATGTCCTGGTTCAGAAAGAGGAAGGCGTACAATCTCTCTTTGCCGTTCGGAC
>JBCBZF010001229.1:0-1927 GCA_039815525.1 Bacteroidota bacterium
CGAAAAGTATTGGGTGCTTCTGTATGGGAGTTATTGGGTATGATGGTTTTGCATTACCTGTGGTTGGTCCTTTTGGCGATTCCGATTGCCTGGCTATGTATCTGGTGGGTGATGAACCAATGGCTACGCAACTTTGCGCTGCGCCAACCAACCGAATGGTGGGTATTTGTTGTTTCAGCTTTACTGGTCGTGCTCTTGGCGTTCAGCACCGTCCTTTTCCATGCCTGGAAAGCCGCAAATGCCGACCCGGTGCTCTCTCTGCGAGATGAATAATTAGCTTGCTGGCCACAAAAATTCAGGATGGTCCATCACCAGTGGAATCCGGTTGTCAGCAGCAACCCGGTCCGGATGGGTATGGTACCCATAAATTTCATATTGGTTCAGATAAGGCTCCAGATCTTTATAATAGGTGTGCACGCCATCCATCCGTTCGAAGCCAATTTCGTGGAAGACGATGACCCGTTTTTCACTGGCTGAATCCAAATGGGGAAAAAGGTGATCCGGCTCTCCCAGGTCTCCGGAATAGCCAACCTGCATCTCATCGTCTTCAAAAATATAAGAGAACGACAACATATCCGGCACATGCTTTCCCGTGGACTCCACTGCCCGCAAGCCGGGGATTTCATCAATTGACACAAAATCCACTTTTTCCGATACCCTACGAAAGCCGAAAGAAAGAAAATCGTGGATCTCCTGTTTCATTGCCTCGCTAGGATAAATGATTTTCGCTTTGGTCGCAGCTTGGCGGACATAGATGTGGTGTAAAATGGTCGTGGCCAGGCTGCCAACGTGATCATCGTGCAGATGGGTCAGCAAAATATAATCGATCTCATCAGCCAGGCCGTAAGCCCGTAGGCGTGGATAGACAGCATGCCCACAATCCAACAGAATGCGCTTCCCCCTGAATCGAAGGTAAGCTGAGGAATTGCCATATTCGTAATCGAACGCACCGCCTGTACCGAGAAATTTGATATCCATGGCTGGGAAAATAGGGCATTGCCTGTTTTGCCCTGGTTGACAGTAAAATTGAATCGTAAGTTACAATGAGAATTTGTAAATTCTCGTCCTTTCCCGGATAAGTTACTTCTTTGACGGGAAGCTGACCAAAAACATATGATCCAGTCAATGACCGGTTACGGAGCCGCGACAAGGGAATCCGACAATTATCAAGTAACCGTTGAGCTTAAATCTCTCAATAGCAAGTACCTGGAGGCCACGCTTAAGTTGCCCAAGCCGTATATGAAATACGAACAGCAGGTGCGCAGCTATCTGGGCAAGCGTCTGCATCGGGGAAAAATCGTTCTTTTACTCAATGTCGAAGTACGGTCTGCCGAAAAGCGTACTCTCAATATCAATCGCGCTTTGGTGGAAAAATACGTCACCGAATTGCGACAGCTGGCCGGAGAGCTAAACATCAACGATGAAATCAATCTCGAACTACTTCTTGAACTTCCGGAAGTGATTCCCACAGAATCAGATTCAGAAGATCCAGAGGAATGGGGCTTGATTGAAGAGGCCATGAAAGCAGCTTGTGAGCAACTGAAACAAACCCGGACTGAAGAAGGTAATGCTCTTGACCAGGATTTGAAAGATCAGTTAAAAGGTATTCAGGCCAACCTTGAAGAAGTCAAGAAACTGGCCCCTGAACGAATCGCCAACGTACGCAGCCGGATCCAACAATCTCTGGACGATATTCGCCATAAGGTGGAAGATCTGGACAAGAACCGCTTCGAACAGGAGTTAATTTATTATCTGGAAAAGCTGGACATCAACGAAGAGATCGTACGCTTGCAGCAGCACCTGACATATTTTGACGAATTGCGGGGCGCTGAGAAAAGCAACGGTAAGCAAATGCACTTCTTGGCGCAGGAAATGGGACGGGAAATCAACACCATTGGGTCAAAAGCCAATGATCCTAAAATTCAGC
>JBCBZF010001275.1:0-1733 GCA_039815525.1 Bacteroidota bacterium
GTCCCAACAAAGATTTTGCCATTACCGCTATTTCGCCTCCATCCAATCAGCCCAGACAAAAAGCCTATCTGGACTTCAACACAGGTTGGCCTGACAACTCATGGGAAATTACGGAGCCTGCGATTTATTATCAGGCAGCTTATTTGCGACTGCTGGCGGCTTTCGTGGATGCAAGTACTTCGCCTCCTACTTCGGTCTCACCAGAGCAAATCAGCAACATTCTCGTGTATCCCAATCCAAGTCAGTCTCTGGTCAAAATACAGCATGATTTAGATCGCCCGAGCCTTGTGCTGATGGACCTCAATGGGCGCCAACTGATCCAAAGAGAAGCCGTGGAGCAACAGCTGGTTCTTGATTTGGCGCATCTTCCCAAAGGCGTATATATCCTTCAGATCAACAGTAAGGAAGGACAGCGACTAGATACCAGGAAAGTGGTATTGAAATAATTTGTTTCATCATTTTTCAAGGCATCCCAGAATGATTCTTGGGATGCCTTTTTCTATTGTGTTTTCTCATATACTGAGGAGAAAATGCTAGATTCAGATTCAATTTACATCTATATGAAGATTCTGGGGCGCGTTTTTCTGGGTTTGTTTTTGATCCTGCTACTGATTGCCGGTATTATCCTGGTGAATACATTTCGTTTCCAATCTAAGCAAAGGGACATTCAACCTATCGTAGCGGTACAGGTTTCCAATCAGGCCCTGACACATCTTCAACAAGCCATTTCCTTTCCCACTGTTACTTATCAAATTGGCCAAGCCCTTGACAGCACAGCTTTTAGTGGGTTTGGAAACTTTTTAGATCAAAGCTATCCATTGGCTGACAGTCTATTGGAACTGACCATCCTCAATGATTATGCCCGTCTGTATAAATGGGAAGGCAAGGATCCGTCAAAGAAACCTATCGTCCTGATCGCACATTATGATGTCGTACCAGTACTGGATGAAAATCTGAAGGACTGGAGGTATCCTGCATTTTCCGGGCAAATCGCAGAAGATACACTTTGGGGTCGCGGTGCGATCGATGATAAGTTTTCCGTTATCGGCCTGCTGGAAGCCGCAGAATCATTGCTGGCAGAAGGTTTCCAACCGAATCAAACGATTTATCTGGCTTTTGGTCATGATGAAGAAATCGGGGGTGGATTTGGAGCGGAAAGCCTGGTCGCTTTTTTGAAAGAAAAAGGCGTTGAGGCTGAATATGTACTCGATGAGGGATATGCCGTTACCAGAAATCTGGTACCGGGCATCAGCGATCAGGAAGTAGCCCTGATTGGTTTAGCCGAGAAGGGATACTGTACGCTCGCCCTCAGCATTCAGCAAGCAGGTGGTCATTCATCCATGCCCGCTCCTGCAACAGCCATACAAAGTCTGGCAGCCGCACTGACCGCTTTGAAAGAGCAGCCTTTTCCGGCCCGTATCAGTCCGCCAATCGAAGGATTTATTGAGATGCTGGGGCCAGAAATGCCTTTCATCAACCGCATGGCTTTTGCCAATCCTTTTTTCTTTGAAAATATGGTCCTGAATATCTATCAGAAGTCAGCCACTGGCAATGCGCTGGTGAGTACCACCATGGTCCCTACGATTTTCAATGCAGGCAAAAAGGACAATGTTGTGCCGCGCTATGCGCGGGCAGTGATCAATTTTCGCATGCTACCCGGAGATACACTGCAAGTATTGCTGGACCATGTTCGTGCTGTGGTTGACAATGAGCAACTCACAATTGAACAACTA
>JBCBZF010000446.1:0-5659 GCA_039815525.1 Bacteroidota bacterium
CGGATCTTCTGGCGGGCACATCTGGGCCGGGAATCCGAATGGCGACAATTGGCAAGTGTTAAATGATCCGTATCAGCTGCGAGGGATTGAGATGGTGAAGCATGTACAGATGGCAAATGGCAGCCGCCTCCTGGTTTCTTCCAGTTCCTTCGGAATTGACGCCATGCGTTATTCAGATGACAATGGCCAGACCTGGACCGTATCAAATGGGCTGGACAATATTCAAAACTGGGGCAGGGTTTTGCGAAGTATTGCGAACGATGATGGCAACATCTATGTCCTCGCCCTGGAATGGAGTCAGTCGCCATGGGGGAGAACCACTTCGGTTTATCACTCTGCTGATTTTGGTACTTCTTTTAGCCGCACCCATACTTTCCATTCAGGCACTTACGGCAGTGAAGCCAACTTTGATATTTGGATGAATCCGGATGGAAGTGGACCGGTGTATCTGCTGGAGGATATTCGGATTTTCACCCTGGGAGCAAATGGGACCACCAACATGGTAGGAAGCTTAAACCGGAGTCATCCTGATGGAAATGGACTGCTGTCAGGACACGTAGATTCAACGAATACCTATTTGTATGTTCTCTATGATGTTAATAATCAGGCCTATGTTCACCGATCAGCAGATGGTGGAGCAAACTGGACCTTTCAGGCGACGGTCAATACTGGCCTGTTTTTCTGGAAAAGCTTTTCTGCTTCTGAACATACTGCTGACGTCTTATACACCGGTGGCATCAATAGTTGGCGATCTACGGATGGTGGATTGAGTTGGACGGAGGTGAATGATTGGGCAGAATATTACAATGATCCAGTATATAAACTCCACGCTGATATTCCCGGACACTATGATTTTATTCATCAGAATGGCAATCCTTTTTCAATCGTTTGTACCGATGGAGGGGCTTATGTTTCTTGGGACAATCTTCAATCAGTGGAAAATATTTCTCTGGATGGCCTAAACGTTAGTCAATACTATTCAACTTTCACTTCAGCTCTGGACCCTGCTGTCATATTCGCAGGCGCGCAAGATCAGGGATTTCAGCGGAGCAGCGTGGATGACGGTAGCAGTGCCTTACATTTCCTGCAAGTGATCAGTGGAGACTATGGCCATTTGGTTTCTGCCAATGGAGGCAATAGTCTGTGGTGTAATTATCCGGGATTCAGCATGCACTTTCCGACCACTGTCTTTAACAATAATCTCATTTTTGCAGATTTTGGGGACAATAACATGGACATGAGTGGCCATCTCTGGCTCCCGCCAATCATTGCTGATCCGCAGGATCCACTGAAAGCTTACCTCGGCGGTGGCCGCATCAATGGCGGTGGCGCCCATATGATTGAGCTGAACTCCATTCCTTCCAGCAATACCATCACCCATCAACAAATGCCTTTTGACTTTTCCAATGGTACCGGAGCATCCATTTCCGCCATGGCCATTTCTGGATTAGACAATGATCGTTGGTATGTCATGACTGACAATGAAAGCTTTCATTATTCTGTCGATGGGGGAAATACCTGGGCGCAAACAGTAGCTTCCGCCATTCCTGGTTCTCACTTTTTTTACGGCAACAGCATTCTACCCTCAAAAATCTCCTCAGATAAGCTCTACATTGCTGGCAGTGGCTACTCCAATCCACCCGTTTATGTTTCCAACGATAACGGTCAGTCTTTCCAGTCGATGAGCAATGGTCTTCCCAATACCCTGGTGTATGATATTGCGGCGACGGATGATGAAAGCTTGTTGTTTGCTGCTACTGAGCTAGGCCCTTATATGTTTGTTCAGTCTGACAATCAATGGTATCCCATGGAAGGGGTCTCAGCCCCAGCTGTCACGTATTGGTCAGTAGAATATGTACCGGCCCTCCACGCGGCGAGATTTGGTACTTATGGTCGTGGGGTGTGGGATTTTATCATTTGTGATGATCAATCTCCACTAGATGTTGCTTTTGATATCGTAGTTGGCAGCAATGGATTGGACATCAATCTGGATAATCAGACCAATGGTGCCTACTTCTACACCTGGGACTTTGGAGACGGTACCACTTCCGAAGCGAAGAATCCCGCCAGCCACCAGTTTGCCAGCAGTGGATCGTATGCGGTTCAATTGATTGCCAGCAACCATTGTTTGACCGACACGATTACGAAAAATTTGTCTCTAACTGCCGTCAGCAATGATGTGTTGTTGAATCAATCTCCTTTTGTCTTATATCCTAATCCTTCTCATGGCCGCTTTTTCATTGAAGGAGAAGAAAAAGAGGCAATGAGCCTACGATTATTGGATGTCTCTGGGAAGATGGTTTGGCAGGAACACCTCCCAGCCTTCAGCACGACACAATCATTTGATCTTACGCATTATGCTTTGCCAACTGGTGTCTACGTCCTTGAGCTGTTTTCACATAGCCGGAAACAAAGACAAACTCAGAAGATCGTATTGGAATAAAAGCAGAGATGCTGTATAAAAAAGAAGTCATCTGCCCAGAGGCGGATGACTTTTTGCATAACTGGACGGCATTGATTACCGCTCAGATCAAAGATACGAAAAAATGTATCCGACACATTTATTTTTTTGAAAAAGGGACGACAAAGGTTGTTTCCCCAAGCATTACACGTTTGGTATATTATTGATGGATCAGCTTACCACTGATTGTCTGCCCTTTGCTTTGAAGGCTGTAGAGATACATGCCTTGGGGTAAATGCGCAATCAAATGCTCCCATTGTTGTAGTCCGGCTGAAAATGACCGCTGATTTTCATACGCCAGTCGACCATCCAGGCTGTAGAGATGCAGTTTAACTGTCGTGGGATCTGGTAAGCGAAAGGATAGCTGGATGTGGCCTTGATTAGGATTGGGACCAAGAGACAGCAACTCAAATGATTCAGGTTTCTCAAGTAATACCTTTACCTGAGAGGAGTATCGAAAGCTGCCGTCAAGATCGACCATACGCAGACGATAAATCAATTCTGATCCTGCCACAGTGGGATCAATGTAATCGTATTGCTGGATTTGCTGACTGTTACTCGCTGCTGTTTCGCGACCAAGTTCAATGAAATCTCCTCCATCTATTTGTCTTTCGATGGCAAAATAATCAGTGTTCTCCTCCGAAGATGTGGTCCAGTGGAGGTGAATACGTTGTTCTTTCCTCTGTGCCTGCAAAGAAAGGCCTTCAATTGGGAGTACATTAACAGTGTTGCCAATGGAGAAAGTGGAAAATGTGTTAAAAGAGGCTTCATAAGTCGTAAAGCCTCCTGGATAGCTCCCAATCAAAGTACTGGCTATTTCTACTTGAAGATCATTGGTCGCAGTTTTGGGACTGTTGCCAAAGTTTCTGCTGTAAATCACCAGGAGAGGTGCAATGCTGGTGCCGGTATAGGCTGAACCAAGAATGCCATTTACCTGCGTTGCATAAGCGTCCAGTGTAGCCTGGGAAACATAAAAGCGAACTGTATAGGAAGGCGTACCGATATTTGATGGGGTAACTGTCCAATCAGGTGCCATGAAAATCGGTTCATTCACCAAATTGAGGTTTTGTACCACAGGCCCAAAAGTGAGATCTGCCGTAGTCGCCCCATGATTTGTGCTGCTATTGTTGTCGATATAGAGAATGATCTCGTCGTTGTTGTTGAGATAGGCTTTGGCCTGATTAGGGCCAAGATTACAGGTATAGGTGGAATTGTTGATGGTGGGGACAAATGGCTGACGCAGGCTATTGATATAAGCGATGTTGGCGGCAGAATTGCCAATACCCGGACTCTGATTTGCATCTGCTGCGGCACTGGTCCAATTACGACTTAGGTATGGATCGTCATTGAATCCATTGTCAAAGAAGTAAGTCGTGTTTCCCCCTCCGACAGTGAAGTAGAGCGAAAGTGAATCATACACCAGATAGTCAGGATGATTGTCCAGGCGCAGTTCGCAGGGAAAGGAGCCTGTACCGCCAGCGCAGGGCGTATTGGTCCCCGTTCCGTATGATACACCATGGAGAAAGTTTCCCATTGCATCTCTGATTTGCATACCATCACCATCATTTCGCAGAGAAATCAACGACCAGCAAGGATCCTGATTGGCCATTCCATAGGCAGGATTTGCAGTATTGGGTAAACCATTGTTAGCGCGAAACAATTCGTTTACATCTGGTGTGTTACAGGCACTGACATTGGGACTGGTGATGGGAATCACGTACACATAGTCAAGATTCTCATCACTTGGATCATAAGCCGGCAATGCTTGATTGGAATCTGCCGGGAATGCACCATCGTCCAGGGCATAGACCACGATCAAAGCCCCCACGGGAACTTGTTCCCAGGTACATACATCTTCAAACTGAATGAAACCAGAAGCAATACCCGTGGTGAAGGACGCACCATCAGTGAATACCCCATTATTGTCATCAAGATGATAACCTCTCAGGTCCACCGTGCCGCCAGGTGTACCGACCACCAAAAGCTCTACAAATTCCCGCAGCAGTGTCTGACCCTGTGAGACTTCATTGACGATCAGACCTTCAATGCTTTCCGTCAGCACAATGCGATGTTGGGTGATCCCCAGGCTCGTAAGCCCTGAAGTGAGGGCCAAGGTCAACTCAATCGTTTCATTGGGATCAACCGTAGGATTGTCATCAATGATGGTCAACGAAATGCTTTTGGTGTTGGGATAAGGCTCAGCCGTCAGAAAACTAAGGGTCTGTAAGGCAAAAGTGTAATCTACGCCCCCTCCGGTAGCGCTACCTGTACCCGCATCAGTGATGCTGAGCAAAACATCGCTGACCGGAGCGACATCCATGCTTACATCTAAGGTAATCGTTCCAGCTGTTTCTGGACTGGACGAAACACCATATTGAAAGCCCACGGTGGCTTCCAGGCTAAGTGAGGCAAACAGCAGAATAAGAAGAAAGGAAATGCTTTTCATGATTTAGCGCATCATTTGTGTGAAAAAATGAGAGGAAGCGCGTACAGTTTTCAGGAGAGGCAGTGCAAAATAAGACTGATATGTAAATCAAATATGATCACAAGGTGTCATTGCAATGACGCTCTGAAAGGAAGGAAAAGCACATTTGTATTGGGAAGTGGAGGCAATATAGCATTTTTGTGGTTTCCTTTATTCAATATTTCGTCTTAACATTGGCAGCTGAGACTGATAACGCATGTTCAACCTACCCGTTGTTGCCAATGTATTAGGGATGCTGGTGGCCCTCAGTGGAATCGCCATGCTATTCTCCCTTCCCTTTTCCCTTTACTATGGAACCCAGGATCTTCTTCCTATCCTGCTCTCTGCTTTAGGAGCCATTTTGCTAGGTGGATTGGGCTGGTTGCTGACCCGTAAAGCTTCTCAAAACAGCGAACTCAAAAAGCGCGACGGCTATCTGGTTGTTACCCTTGGTTGGCTGGTGATGTCACTGATCGGTGCCATGCCATATTATTTGGGAAGCTTTTATTGTGGCGAAACCTATCCCATTCAAAGCTTCACTGACGCATTCTTTGAAACCATGTCTGGCTTTACCACGACGGGCGCCAGCATCATGGGAGAGCACATCGAAGATTTGCCCCAGGGTTTACATTTCTGGCGTGCCATGACACACTGGATTGGCGGAATGGGAATCATTGTATTGACCATCGCAATTTTGCCTCTGCTTGGCATCGCGTGAAACACTCGAGAGACCG
>JBCBZF010000677.1:0-4101 GCA_039815525.1 Bacteroidota bacterium
GATACGCCGGCCTTTATCGCCAACCGGGTGGGCATTTATGCGATCTCCAAGATCTTCCAATTGATCCAGGAGATGGAACTGACCATTGAAGAGGTGGACGTATTGACTGGTCCGGCGACTGGTAAACCTAAAACCGGAACCTTCCGCCTCAGTGATTTGGTCGGTCTGGACACGACCGCACACGTGATCAAAGGCATACAGGACAATTGTCCGGATGATGAGGAGCGTGAGCGTTTTACCATTCCAGATTTTGTTGCCAAAATGCTGGAGAACAATTGGCTGGGGGATAAAACCAAACAAGGTTTTTACAAAAAGACCAAGGACGAAAATGGAAAGCGGAAGATCCTTTCTCTCGACTTGAATACACTGGAGTATCGGGAAAAAATCAAGCCTGCAATTGCCAGTGTAAAGGCTGCGAAAGGCATGTCTGATCTAAGCGGCCGTCTGAAAAGCCTTTTCAATGCTGAAGACAAAGGTGGCGAGTTTACGCGTCGCTCTTCGCTAGGCGTATATGCTTACGTTGCCAACCGGATTCCGGAAATTGCTGATCACCTCTATCAGATTGATGATGCAGTCAGAGCTGGTTTTGGATGGGACAAAGGGGCGTTTGAAGCCTGGGAAATGGTTGGGATCAAAGAAACCCTTGATCTCTTTGCTGGCGAAGGTCTGACTTTACCTGCCTGGGTCAAAGAAATGGTAGAAGCCGGACACGAATCCTTTTACAAAAGTGAAGGAGGCGTTCGGAAATACTACAATGTTCAAAGCAAAACATACGAGCCGGTGGCCGGTCTGGAATCGCTGATTCTGCTGGACAACCATCGTGAGAATAAAATCTGGACCAGTGAAGAAGCCTCAGTACTCGACATTGGAGATGGCGTTCTCAATGTAGAATTCCACTCGAAAATGAATGCCATTGGCGAAGGGAATCTGCAAGCCATTCACCAGGCCATCGACTATGCCGAAGAGCATGGTTGGAATGGTGTGGTCATTGCCAATGAGGCGGCTAATTTCTCTGTCGGTGCCAATGTCTTCCTGATGATGATGATGGCCTCGCAGAAAAAATGGGATGAACTGAATACAGCGGTCAAATTTTTCCAGGATACGTCCATGCGTCTGCGTACTTCTGGTATTCCGGTGGTGATGGCGCCGCACGGCATGACCCTGGGTGGTGGCTGCGAATTTACCATGCACTCTGACAAAGCGGTTGCGTCAGCTGAAACCTATATCGGTCTGGTTGAAGTCGGCGTGGGATTGCTGCCCGGTGGTGGTGGAACCAAAGAATTTGCAGTCCGTGCGGCTGACCTCTACTCTCAGACCGGTGCAATCGGCACCAGTGTGTTGCAGGAATTCCTGATGAATATTGCGACGGCCAAAGTGGCGACCTCTGCCGAAGAAGCCCGCAAGATGCACATCTTCCGGGAAGAAGACCAGATTGTGGTCAACCTGGAGCGTCGTATTGCAGAAGCCAAAGAAGCCGTTCTGAGCCTGGCTGCCGATGGATATACGCCAGCAGCGCCGCGCAATGACATCCGCGTCCTGGGACGAAATGCCCTCAGCTCCTTCTATGCCGGAGTGGCTGGATTGCAGTATGGTCATTATGCGTCTAAGCACGATGCCCTGATCGCCAGAAAAATTGCCTATGTACTTTGTGGTGGTGATTTGTCAGGAGAAAAGAACATCGTAACGGAACAATACCTGCTGGATCTGGAGCGTGAAGCTTTCATGAGCCTCGCAGGAGAACAAAAGACCATCGAACGGATGGGCCATATGCTGCAAACCGGAAAACCTTTGCGTAACTAATTCTGATCAAACGAAAAAATCATGCAAGAAGCATATATCGTAACCGGATACCGTACTGCCGTTGGCAAAGCCAACCGGGGCGGATTTAAAAACCATCGTTCAGATGATCTGGGGGCAGATGTGGTCAAACATCTGGTCGCAGCTGTACCAGAATTGGATCCCAGTCGGGTTGATGACCTGATTTGCGGCTGCGCCATCCCAGAAGCGGAGCAGGGCATGCAGATTGGCCGGATGATTTCGCTGATGTCGCTGCCGCAGAATGTCTCTGGTGTGACTGTCAATCGCTATTGCGGTTCTGGTCTGGAAACCATCGCTCTGGGCGTAGCTAAAATCAAAGCCGGCATGGCTGATTGTATCATCGCGGGAGGGATTGAAAGTATGTCTTTGCTGCCGATGATGGGCCACAAAGTGGCGCTGAACTATAAAATCGCTTCAGAACATCCAGACTGGTATCTGGGAATGGGATTAACGGCCGAAGAAGTCGCGGTGGATTATAGCATTTCCCGTGAGGACATGGACGAATTTTCCTACCATTCTCACCAAAAAGCCATGAATGCCATCAAAAATGGCTACTTCAAGGATCAGATCGTACCGATTGAAGTGGAAGATATCTTCATCAATGGTGATGGTGAGCGGGCTTCCAAAAAATACGTTATGGATACCGATGAGGGACCACGTGCTGATACCTCAGTGGCAGCGCTGGCAAAGCTTCGTCCGGTTTTCCGTCAGGGTGGAACCGTTACCGCCGGTAACTCTTCTCAAACCTCAGACGGTGCGGCTTTTGTGCTGATCATGTCAGAAAGTATGGTCAAAGAGCTCGGTATCAAACCACGGGCGCGAATGGTCGGATATGCCACAGAAGGGATTGATCCGCGCATCATGGGTATGGGACCGATCAAGGCAGTGCCAAAGGTTCTGAAGCAGACAGGTCTGAAGCTCAATGACATTGATCAGGTAGAACTGAACGAAGCTTTTGCGGCTCAGTCGCTGGGGGTGATCCGTGATTTGGATCTCAATCCTGAGATTGTCAACGTGAATGGTGGAGCCATTGCACTGGGACATCCGCTGGGATGTACCGGCGGAAAATTGACAGTCCAATTGATCAATGAAATGGAGCGCCGTAGCCAAAAATATGGAATGGTAACTGCCTGTGTAGGTGGTGGCCAGGGCGTAGCTGGAATTTTTGAATCACTCAATTGATTCTACCCAAAGATCACAATTTCATGATGATAAAGGATGTTTGCTTCGGCAGGCATCCTTTTTGCCTTTTTTATCGTTACTGTTGCAATATTTTTAAATGAATGTTGAATTTGTTGCCAAAACATGAAGTATTCCTATGAAATGATGATTATTTTTCTTAATTTGGTAATCCATTCAGGAAACATTATTTCCTCATTTCTCTCACCCAAACCAACTACCTGATAATGAAAGGAAAGTTTAGAGCCCCTATGCACAAACGTATGCGCACAGCTAAGAAGCGCCTTCAACACACCTCCCAGAAAGCCCGTAACGAACTGCGCACCAACAACGCCCTGATCAAAGGAGAAGTAGAGAACTTCGACACGGGCGAGTAAACGTATTCAGGCAAATTGAAAAAGGGGCTGCACCATGAGGTGTGGCTTTTTTTATGTGCTAAAACTTTCTGAATCAAGAAAAAAGGCGACACCAAAAGGTATCGCCTCGGATGAATCTGAAAAATATCTTTACTGCTTCGCAAATACAATGAAGTGCGGATTCAGCAGATTTTCTTTGTTGTATACAACGGGGGTGTTGGTGTGATGATTGATCACAGTGCCACCAGCCTCTTCAACGATGATCTGTGCAGCACCTGTATCCCATTCCATGGTCGGTGCCAGGCGAGGGTAAATGTCTGCCTGCCCCTGGGCAACCATCAACAATTTCAGCGAACTTCCCATTGAGACCAGCTCAGGATCTTTGAACTGAGAGACATATTCTTCCACTTCTTTGCTCATGTGGGAACGGGAACAAACCAGGCGTAGCCCACTTGCGTTCATGTCGAGCGCAGCCGCCTCAATGCCTTCTGGTGCAGCTTCTCCTTTTTTTACAAAGGCGCCTTCACCCTTGGCCGCATAATAAGTATCTCCTTTCACTGGTACGTGTACACAGCCCATGACGACATGGTTACCTTCTATCAGAGCAATGTTGACGGTGAACTCACCATTACGTTTGATGAATTCTTTGGTCCCATCCAGTGGATCGACCAGCCAGAACCACTCCCAGTCTTTCCGCTCTTCATAGGGGAGCGCGCGAGTCTCTTCGGAAATGATCGGCACACCCGGC
>JBCBZF010000250.1:0-7478 GCA_039815525.1 Bacteroidota bacterium
AGCTTCGATGACTAAGAGAGCGTCTTCTCGCCGATCGAGGAAATCGCAGGAAGTCGGGTATGCAGCGGAGATCCGCCATTCGAGGGCTACTAAAACTAGAGCTGAGAGCCGTAGGGAGCAGTCGTTAGATTAGGCCGCTTGGCGGTATGGAGGAACTGGTGGAGTCGTCGGAGTAGCAGTCTTCCTCCGACATGCCACCGTTGCGAGCCCCTATCGTGTTGAAGCAGTCGTCCCGCGGAACGCAGTGCCACGCAAGAATGCCCAAAGAATGGCAGGAATTCATATTTCTCCTGTGGATTTCGCTTTCTGTCCCAGAATTCCAGACGGGAAGTCGCCTCCCCCAATATCCTGCCCAGCTGAAACATGGCCGGATGGCCTTCTATCAGTTGATGAATACGATGGATGTCCAGCTCATAAATCTCACATTCAGACTGGCTTTGAATCCTGTATTGTGACGGGCGTTGTTGGGTAAAACTCTGGACATTCATCACCCAATCACCCGTGATGTGAAGGTCAATGATGTCCATTCCAGAATCTTCATTCAGGGCAAATTGAGTGATGGTCCCTTTTTCCAGGAAAAAACAACTTTGGCAAACATTTCCTTCCTGTAACAGAACTTCCCCAGTATCTATCAGGCGATGCGTTGCTGCATCAATAATCAACGCAAGCTGCTCATCGGTAAAACGTCCGATTTGAAGAATAGCTTGTTTGAATTGGCTGTTGTTCATTTTTCACCCAATTGTTGTGTAAGCGCTGTTTTATGCCACCCCAAATCGCAAAACCGTCTTCAACTTATCCGCCGGAACCTTACGAAAATCTGACAGATAGATTTCCCGATGCACTTTCGAAAGCCTGGTCAAAGCCTGTTCCGTAGCAAAACGCTCCATCTCTGCAAAAGTAGCTGGTTCATCATCATAACTCCCAAGATGCAGCATCTGGACAGATTTTCCATCCGTAATTTTCTCGAACCTGACCTCATCCAGCAATTGATGTGGCTTCTTCTGTTTGACCAGTTCGTGCATTTCCTGGAAAAAGGATTCACTGACGAAATCCGGTTGGCGGAGCATCAGTTTGAACACCAATTCGTCTTTATTGAGTTTTCCGGTGAAATTCTTTTTCGCTTCCTCGCTGATGTCCCAGACACCTTCCAGTGGATAAACGGTAAAGTCAGTATATCCCTCCGGTGGGTGAGCAATCTTTTTCAGGTTCATCTTGATCGCATAAGCCATGGAGTATAGCAAACCGATATACTCCCCAAACCATTCACTGTTGGGATTGCCAGCACCTTTGATGGTGATAAATTGAAAGGTCGGGACGTCAATGACTTCCGGTTTCCGTTTGGGCAGGTAGAGGTTCTTTTCGGCCTTGCGCCATTCGTGTTTTGTCATGAGTGGTACAGTCGTTGGTGTGCCTCCTGATGAAAAGTAAATCTACGAAATGATGTAACTTGATTCTACGAAATTCCAGCACAGGATAAATCCGGATGAATATCATTGCCTACCTCTCTCGTATTTCTCATCACGACACCCCGCGACCAGATTTTTTTGGATTGAAAAAGCTCCAGCAGCTACATTTATCCCACATCCCTTTTGAAAATCTCGACATTCACTACGAAAACAAGATTGAGCTGGATCTCGAAAAGATCTTTGAAAAGCTGATCCGAAACCGGCGGGGAGGCTTCTGCTATGAGTTGAATGCTTTATTTCACTGGCTGTTAACCAATTGCGGATTTGAAGTCGACATGATTTCAGCCAGAGTACACATTGAAGGAGACAAATTTGGGCCAGAATTCGATCATATGGCCCTGATTGTCCATTTGGAGGGAAAGCAATTTCTGGTGGACGTTGGCTTTGGTGCTTTTGCGATGGGGCCGCTTTTAATTGAGGAGAATACATTGATTTCCGATCAAAGCGGACAGTTTCAATTTCATTTACGGGATGATGGCTACTGGCAGGTCGGCCAAGTGATTGGTGAAAAGCTGGTACCTGAATACATTTTCAGTCTGAATAAGAGGGAGTTGGCAGATTTCAGCGAAATGTGTCATTACCACCAGACAGATTCCCGTTCACATTTCACCCAAAAGCGTGTTATCAGTATTCCAACTGAGGAAGGGCGCATTACGCTCAATGATCGGCAGTTGAAAATTACCAGAGAGGGAACGTCAGAAAAAATTAAATTCGAAACTGAAGCAGAATTCAGGACTTATTTATCACAATACTTTCAGATTAGCCTGTAATTCAGGAATGTAGCCCCGGCCATGACAAAACGCAGAGTCATTATCCTAATCTCTAGTCTGGTGTTATTTGCCAGCCTCGGCTATTGGTGGACCCATCGCTGGACCGATATCGTGATTCATCACTCAGCCGGCAGCTATGGCGAGATCGAGTTTCTGCAAAAAGTCCATCGCGAACGTCAGAGCAAAGATCCGATTGATGCCATCCCTTATCATTTCATCATTGGCAATGGAAATGGTCTGGCAATGGGAGAAGTTGCCAGTGATTGGCGGCAAAAATGGCACATCTGGGGGGCGCATGTTTCGGGAAACAATACAAAGAGAAATCTCTTTGGACTCGGGATTTGCCTGATTGGCAATTATGAAAAAGGACATCTTCCGGCTAAACAGTATGAAGCGCTGGTCAAGCTGACCAGATCTCTGATGGACACATACGACATTCCCATCGAAAATATCAGCGGACACGGTTGGCTGGAAGGAGAATCTACTTTGTGCCCAGGTAAGTACTTTCCCAAAGAACAGTTTTTCAACGACATCCAATCCTGATTGCACCCTCTGCTTAAGATTTGAATCAGTCAACCAAATTGTCCAACTTGGTTGATAGCATGCAAGTCACCACCTTCTATCGCGAGAAGTATGGTCCGGAATTACTCATGGATCTGGGCAAAATTGAAGATGTGCCTTATTACTTCAATGATGGTAAGCCGCATGCAGTGGATTTCTATGAGATCTTTTTCCTTCGGAAAGCCAGTGGGACGCTTCAGTTGGACAGTCAGATCATCGAGCTCAAAGACGGGATCATCATTTATGGATCGCCCTATCAACGTCGCATCTGGGAGGTAGACAAAAGACAGATGGAAGGCTATTTCCTCATTTTCGCCAATAACTTCCTGGAGCTATTGTATGCAGACAAACTCTTCATCTTTCGGCTACAATTTTTCCACAATCATCAAACGCCACTTTTCATTGAAGAAACAGAAGAGAGCTATCGCTACCATCAGCATGCCTTTGCCAAAATCAGTGCGGAACTGCAAGACCTCAAAAGCGACAGCGAAGATTTCATCCGGGCTTTTCTCATGCTGATCCTTGCTGGGCACAATCGTACTTACTGCCAAACCTATGGTCTCAGTCCGGAACGCAGCACCAATACCGAAGCCTTTCAGTTCAAAAAGTTGGTTGAGGAAAAGATTCGCAGCCTCCACAAAGTGGAAGAATTTGCTGACTTACTTCGCATCAGCCGTATCACCCTCAACAAAACTGTCAAAGCACAATTTGGGCTCACTGCCTCAGAATTTATCCGCCGAAGATTGTTCACTGAAATCCAACGCGAGCTGCTCTACACCTCCAAAACCGTTTCCGAAATTGCCTTCGAGCTGAATTTTTCCGAGGCTTCCAGTCTGATTCGCTTTTTCTCCCGCATGCAAGGACAATCTCCCACCGAATTCCGAGCTACTTATCAAAGTGTCAATCATTTGATCAAATAGATTCGGGCGGTCCAGTCTCCTTGATTCACCTTTGAAGTGAATCAAATCTATCACAAAATGAAATCTCTGCTCTTTAGCTGCCTTGTGGCAGCCAGTCTACTCATGACCGCCTGTTCAGGCAATCAAGAAGTCATTCAACAGGAATACCAACGAGAACTCACCAAAATGGAACAGCAACGCAAAGACGCACTCAAGGCAGTCGTCCAAAACTTTTACGCAGCGCTCAGCACCACACCAAACGATCAGACCGCTGCCCAAACGACTGAATGGATGGCATCAAACTGGCAATCTATTCCTACACCAAATGGTGGCCCAAATCTGGACGGTTTTGTCAAAACGCTGTTCATGTTTCATGGTATGATTCCAGATTTGAAATGGGAGGTACAGGAGATGTTGGTCGATGACAATCGGGTGATTGTTCGCAGCCGCGCGACTGGCACCCCCAATTCACCTGAAGGCTATTTCTTTGGCGTCCCGACGGATGGCAGCAAATCATTTGATGTGCAGACCATCGACATCCATACGGTCGAAAACGGAAAGATGGTCAGTGCATTCCACACGGAAGATTGGGCGCGGGCGATCCAACAGGTAAGCGCAAGCAACTAATCACTCCACACCACATGTTCAATCGGACATTTCTTCATCAGCAGGTCGGATATGGCCTGTTGGTGATCCCCGGGCTTCTCATCCTGATTTATGGCCTTTTGTCATGGCTGGCCTTTGGTGATCAGGCCTTCTTCTTCGAAAGCATGGATATGCCCTGGCCCAATCATGAATTTTTGATCTGGAGCTGGGGCGGGAAAAACACTGCGATTCTATTTGGTCTGATTCTGGCCATACTGAGTCGTTTGCGGCAAAGCATCCTCATCATGATGGCGGTTCTGTTTGTCATGCAATGGGGAGACGTCAATGCCGGTCTTCGGACCAATGTAAATGTTTTTATGACCTGGATTGCGATGGGACTCACAATTCTTGAAAGCCTTCTTCTATTAGTACTTCCCGTCAGGAAACCCCAATAAAAAGTCTGATGTCTGTTTTTTTGTCCTCTAAAAGCTGAATTGTCTAATTTCACCTTCCATGGGACGTAAACTCAAACTGGAAGAACTTGGGCGCATCAGTGTGGATGCCTTCAAATCGGCAGAAAAACGACCATTGGTGGTCGTTCTTGACAATGTGCGGAGCATGCACAATGTGGGAGCAATCCTGCGGACTTCGGACGCCTTTTTGATCCAAAAAGTCTATCTCAGCGGCATTACTCCTGCCCCACCCCATCGTGAAATCCGGAAGACTGCCATCGGGGCAGAAGAAAGTGTGGACTGGGAAAAGGTCGATGATACAGTTGTACTGGTTCAGCAACTCATCGCAGATGGGTATGAAATTTTACCCCTTGAACAAACCGAGGACAGCATTTCTCTCTCGGATTATGTCCCTCAGGGAAAAGCGATTGCCCTGGTGGTAGGCCATGAAGTAAATGGCGTCCAACAGGAGATCATTGATCTGGCAGAAAAAACCCTCGAAATCCCACAGTTTGGGACCAAACATAGCCTAAACGTTTCCGTCGCAGCAGGGATTAGCCTTTATAACTTGAGCCAGTTTTTTTCCTAATCAATTCATAGGGGAATCAGTCACATCTTTTGTCATGTAAAAAAAAGATGACACAGCCGGATTCATTGAGGGCCCTCCAAATCCATTTCCCCTTCCTGCAAGACAAGTCCCTCAACTTACTGGGGGAAATCAGCAAAGTCATTTCCCTTCCCATAAAAGACCATTGGACCTTACTGACCCAGGCAGAAGCAAAAATCGGTTTTGTGTTGAGCGGTATTTTACGAGGCTATTATGTGGATGAAGCTGGTCATGAACATACCATTATCATCCGCAAAGATGGACAAAGCATTGGTACCCCTTCTGTCTTACAAGCTGATTATGACAAGGAATATCGTTATCAAGCTTTGGGGGCAAGTATTGTGCTTGAATTCAATGCGGTCGCCCTTTGGGAACTTAGTCGGATGAAGCCGGATATCCATCAGATGGTGATGCAGTGTCTTTTCGAAAACATTCTGACTTTGCTGACAAGAGTAGAGTCCCTGGTCGCCATGAAGCCGCGTGAGCGCTATCAACAAATATGGCAGCAGCAAATGGATCTTTTTCGTCTCTCCCCTCAGAAATTTATCGCTGAGTATATCGGCATCACGCCAGTCTCTTTGTCCAGAATGCATACAGAAGTTAACCCGCGTTAATTTCTGTGCATAAAAATGAGACGATGTTTGGAAAAAATCGTCTCATGTATCTAAAAAAATTGATCCCCCTGATCATCCTGCTCTTCATTTGGCAGTTGGCCATCCCACAAATTCCGCCTGCGAATCCACATCTCATTGACTCTCCTTTTCCACTTGTGCACCGGAATAATTACCGGCAGGGATACAGCGATTTGCCTGCACTTTTCGGACGGGATTCCATTCGGGTCCGCACATTGTTGACGCCAAACGACCGGGTTTCTCCCTGGCTCCAATTGTCAGAAGTCTATCCTGACGGGAGTCGCACATTGTGGGGCAGCACCAGTACCCATATCTGGAAGGCCTATTCCACTCCTGACAGCTTCTTCCTGGTGGATGCTTATCAGATCGACTTCAATCCTGCAATCAATGATCTGAGTTGGGCATTTTTGCAGCTAGGCAATCATCAGGTTCTCACTTATGACGACAATCGCTTGCTGAAATTTGCAGATCAAAACCCCAATGATCCGCTTTCCCCAATCCTGCTTGTGGAGGAAGACAGTGTTCCCGCTGGCATTGGGACACCAGCCAAACTCACCCGTCTTTATGACGGGAGCATCGCCTTCGCGTCTGACATTGGCGTAATTGGTTTGATCGATGACAACCTCAATTTGCTTGATACACTCAGACTGCCGCTGGCAGCGGACGAAACTGCCTTCCACAATGATTTTGCCTCGGATGAAAAGGGTGGCATTTATACCATCACCTCCAAAAAAATGATGCGCTTGCAGGTCACCAATCAACAGCTCTTCGTTGACTGGCAGGTGCCAAGGGATTTTGGGGGTAACAATATTCAGGGCGTTGGTACCACGCCGACTCTTTTGGGAAATGAAAGCGACCGACTGGTGTGCGTAGTCGACAGCAAACAACCCGCCAATTTGCTCAGCTTTTGGCGGGACAGCATTCCTGCAGACTGGACCGGACTACCGGGAGAAGACATTCGCATCGCTGCGGTAACGCCATTGCCCAATTCTGGTCCCATTAGTCCACTTTACACTGCAGTCGAAAACAGCCCCGTCGCCTACGGCTATGGCATCGCCTGTGCCCAATACAATGGCCTGCTCGGCCAAAGCTGTCAGACCGCAAAAGGCGTCTACAAAATGGAATGGGATACGCTCAATAACCGCATGGAATTGATGTGGCATCGTCAGGATATCAATCTCAACAACGTATTGGCATATAGTAGACCAGACAATTTGATTTATGGCTCCGGGCGGGAAGATGATTGTTTGTACTACTACTATGGTTTGGATTGGCAGACCGGAGAGACAGAGCTGAAAGTTCCGCTGGGTGCTCAGCCGTACTTTGACGATCCTGGCAATGCCAATGTGATTCTGGATGATGGTTCCATCGTGTACAACAGCAAAGAGCGCCTGATTCAGGTCCAACCAGTAGCACGGCCTCTCGGCCTTGCGCAAGAAAATGATCCCATTCAACTACGTGTCTTTCCCAACCCAAGTCAAGGCATTCTGAAGCTTGAATGGGAGG
>JBCBZF010000486.1:0-5326 GCA_039815525.1 Bacteroidota bacterium
ACTTCTTGGCGCTCGCTCTCGCGCCTGCAGCCCTGCGCGGGGTCGTGGTTTTTTCAGCCTGGTTGGCAGCCATTCCGGCTGACTACAATCTTCAGAAGCTGAAAAGCTATGGGGTTCGTTCGGTACGGGCGATTGATCCTTATGAAAAAATGCATCCCAATCTGACCCAGGCTTCTTTTCCTGCCCATGCATTGCATGGCGACAAAATCGAGCTGGTGATTCAGTACATGCCGCAGGTGGATCGCTACCTGATCGAGCAGCAATTGGTCGATCTCTACGCTGACCTGACCGAGTCTTATCCCGCCAATAATCTTGTCTACGCCCAGGTTCCCCTGGACAAAATCGCCCGTGTCGCTGATCTGCCAGCGGTCAGCTGGGTAGAGATCATCGCCGAGCCTGGTCAGCCGGAAGATACCCGTGGCAAGAGTCTCCACCGCGCCAATGTGATCAATTCAGAGTATACTGGTGGAGCGAAGTATGATGGGAGTGGGGTACTGGTTGCCTCTCGTGATAATGGTATGACAACCCCGCATATCGACTTTGAGGGAAGGGCTGATCGGACCCTTGCCTCACAAGCTGGTACACATGGAGATGGCGTCGCTGGCATCATGGCTGGCGCAGGTAATCTTGATCCGACCATGCAGGGCATGGCCCCTGGCTCAGACATCATCATGATGAACTATGTGGCCAGTTTTCTTGACCAAACGCTACCGCTTCATCAGACAGATAATCTTGTCATCACCAATTCTTCTTATTCGAATGGCTGTAATGCAGGATATACGACGATTACCCAAACTGTAGATGATCAGGCATTTAACAATCCTTCTCTTCTGCATGTCTTTTCAGCAGGAAATTCTAATAATAACGACTGCGGATATGGTGCCGGAGATCAATGGGGCAATATTACAGGTGGGCATAAGATGGGTAAGAATGTGATTGCAACTGCGAATCTCTTTGCCAATGATGTACTCGCCACTTCATCAAGTCGTGGTCCAGCCAACGATGGCCGTTTGAAACCAGATATTGCGGCAAATGGCCAAAATCAGAATTCAACGGGTCCCAACAATACCTATCAGGTATTTGGCGGAACTTCAGGTGCTGCGCCCGGTATTGCAGGCATTGCCGCGCAGTTGTATCAGGCTTACAAAGAGATGCACAATGGGCAGGATCCAGAAGGCAGCCTGATCAAAGCCGCCATGATGAATACCGCTCATGACCTCGGCAATGTTGGCCCAGATTTTAGTTTTGGGTTTGGACGCGTCAACGCAAGGAGAGCTTTAGAGCTGATTCAAAACAATGACTATCTGCAAAGTACTGCCATACAAGGGGATTCAAACCTCCACAGCATCAGCATTCCAGCCAATGTCAAAGAGGCGCGCATCATGCTGTACTGGATGGATCCACCAGCAGCCACTTTTGCCAATAAGGCACTCATCAATGACCTGGACCTCAATGTGATTGATCTCGCAGGCGGTACCAATCTACCCCTCGTTCTCGACCCTACCCCGAATCCTGCGGCGCTGAATACACCTGCATCGCCAGGAATTGACAATCTCAACAATGTTGAGCAGGTAAGACTGACAGATCCGGCAAGCGGTACATATACAGTGAATGTCAAAGGATCGATGGTTCCTCAGGGACCACAATCTTATTATATTCTCTACACCTTTCTGTACGATGACATCGTCGTGACCTACCCGCAAGGCGGTGAGGGAGTGGTTCCCGGGGAAACCGTACGAATCCATTGGGATGCTTTGCAGGATCCATCTCTGGGTAATTTTACAGTTGAATACTCCACCGATGATGGGAACAGCTGGAATATTCTCAGCAGCGTTGTCAATCCGAATCGATATTATCTGGACTGGTTTGTACCGACAAACATCAATTCTGACCAGGCCAGGATTCGGGTTAGCCGCAACAGCAACAATGTGTCCGGGCAAAGCATTGCCCCATTCAGCATTTTGTCTGTTCCCCAAAATCTGACTGTTGCGCAGGCCTGTCCGACTTATACCCGTCTGATTTATGGACTTGTCAATGGTGCCACTGAATACGAAATATCTGTACTCGGCGCAAAGTATATGGATTCGGTTGCTACGTCAACAAGTAATTCTGCAGATGTTGCTGTGAATCCAATAGGGGACCAATGGTTTTCGGTGAGAGCAATTGGTCCCAATGGCGGGAAAGGGCGGAGATCAATCGCTATTTTCAGAGGAACCGGACTGGTCAATTGTCCATTGAACAACGATATGTCTCTGGAACAGCTTATTTCTCCTACAAATTCCGCCCTATCCAGTTGCGAAACCAATGATATTCCGGTCACCATGATCGTCAAGAATAGCGGCACCATTGCTCAGAGCAATATCCCTATTTTTTACCAGGTCAATAATGACCCAGTCGTCTCTGATACATTCCCTGGTAATCTGGCACCAAATGGGCAGAGCGGGTTTACCTTTGATCAACTCTTAACTCTCTCTCAAGCTGGCGTTTACGAAGTAAAAACCTGGACGGGTTTGCTAAACGATGAAGCGGCGTTCAATGATACAGCTGTTTCCAGAGTAGAAGTTCTGAACAGTAGTGTCATCAGTCTTCCATATACAGAAGATTTTGAGACGCTGACCAATTGTAGTACTGAATCGAATTGTGGCCTTGAAGAGTGTGAACTCACCAATGGATGGGTTAACCTGACCAATGGCTTCGTTGATGATATCGATTGGCGTGTAAACAAAGGCAGTACCCCTTCGAACAGTACCGGCCCACCTGCAGATCATAAACCAGGGAATGATGATGGAAAATATCTCTACCTGGAAGCTTCGGGGGGGTGCATTGGAGAAGAAGCAATTGTGTGGACGCCATGTATTGATTTGACCAATACCTTGTCTCCGGAAATGAGTTTTTGGTACCATTTCTTTGGGAACAACACTGGCACGCTGGTCATTGAAGCACGGCTCAATGGATTATGGGTATCGGTCGGGAATATCTCAGGAAACCAGGGAGATCTCTGGAGAGAGCGGAAGATCAATCTCGGTGCCCTTACTGGTAGACAAACCATTCTTCGGTTCAGAGGAACAACGGGCACTGGCTTTGCCAGCGACATGGCGCTTGATGACATCGCCATTTACGACCGCGCCGCCGCACCAGTCGCTGATTTTGCTGCTGATGCGCAAATCACCTGCGTTGGTAACTCGATTCAGTTCACGGATCTGTCAGTCAATACGCCCACTAGCTGGGAATGGGAAGTGCTGCCCGGCAATGTGGCATATGTAGGCGGTACGAATCAAAACAGCCAAAATCCTGAGATTGCTTTTACGGCTAACGGCATCTATACCGTCAGCTTGAAAGCGACCAATGCTGCAGGAGATGCGGTCTCCACCAAAACCTCATACATTGAGGTAATTGAAGGGACGGTTCCCAATGTGATAGAAGATTTTGAGAGCGGTAGCTTTCCACCAAGCGGGTGGGATCGTGTCAATCTTGATGGTTCTATCCGATGGGAAGAAGCAGAGGTTGTCGGAAGTGATGGTAATTTGACCCATACAGCATTCCTGGATAACATCAATTATGCTTTTGGCACATCGGCCAATGATGACCTGATTTCCCTGGTTGTTGATTTGAGCGCCAGCAGTCAGCCAGAACTTACCTTTGATGTTTCCTATGCACGTCAGAGCAATCAGTTAAATGATGATTTATCCATTATTATCTCGGACGATTGTGGTGAGACCTTTGGCAGCTTTATTTACTTCAAAGGCGGGGCCACTTTAGCGACAAGTCCGAATAGTCCGGGAGAATGGATTCCAAGTCAAGCCAGTGATTGGCGCAGAGATACAGTAGACCTGAGTCCTTATGTCGGCAATACGATTCGACTTAATTTCCGGAATACAAGCGATACGGGCAACCGCCTCTACATCGACAACATCCAAATCACCGAACAAGGCACTGCTGCACCAAGCGCCGCCATTGCCGCAGATCTGGCCACAGGATGCGAGGATGGTATCGTTACCTTCTCGGATGCATCCGGCGGGAACATCACTTCCTGGAATTGGGATTTTGGTCCGGACGCAACCCCATCCACTGCCACAGGAGCTGGTCCTCATCAGATTACCTATGCCTCCGCTGGTTCGAAAACGGTCTCGCTGACTGTGAGCGATGGCACCAATTCTGACGTCAGTCAGTATGCCATTCAGGTCACACCGCTACCAGACCCGGCTTTCAGCTCCAGCAATGTTGGTGCGGTAACGACGTTTACCAACACAACAGTCAATGGTACGACCTATAGCTGGGACTTTGGCGATGGCAACAGCAGTATGGATGCCAATCCGGAGCATACCTATGCTGCCAATGGCGTGTATACCGTCAGTCTGACGGCAACCAATGATTGTGGTTCGGAAACCATTACACAAGAAGTCAATATGACGACGGTCGGCATCGATCCAAGCCTGATTTCAGAGATCAAAGTCTTCCCCAATCCAAACCAGGGAATTTTTGATGTGCAGGTCAAAGGCAGCAGCGCCCGGAATTATCAGTTCCGCCTGCTCGACCTGCGGGGCCGAACGGTCTGGCAGAATGCTTACCAGAACCGGAGCAGCGATTTCACCGAAAGCATCAATGTGAGCGGTCTGACCAGTGGGGTATACCTGCTGCAAATCACCGCTGATGCTTCCCGAGAGACCATCAAAGTGATGGTAGAATAAATTGATTCAATACAATTGAAAAGCGACCGCCCACATTTGGGTGGTCGTTTTTGCTTTTACACACTCTTTTCCCTTTGAAGGTCTGGAAAGCGGGCTTCCCCATCTGACATCTTCAGGGATGATGGGACACTCTTCCAAATGAGTGGAGAGCCAGCCTGCCAGTTTTTCTATTCCGTCTGTTCCAAAGAAAGCCTCACCATACTGCTGACCAAAGGCTGACACATCTCTCCTGTTGCCATCCTGGTCTATGATTCCGGGTTTTTCCTGGCCTACCTGGCCAAATCTGATAAGTTTCATGTTGATATATTGAGAAATCCTCCGTCTATGGGAAAATTAGATCCTGTGATAAAACTAGCTTCGTCTGAACATAGGTACAAGGCCATCCAGGCTATTTCTTCCGGCTTGGCCATTCTGCCTATGGGTTGGGTTTTGGCGAGTTGGTCATACATCTCTTCTTCCTGTCCTGGATAATGCTTGGCCAAATAGCCATCTACCAAAGGTGTATGAACCCTGGCTGGAGAAATGGCATTACACCTAATCCCCTCCTGCACGTAATCACGGGCTACAGTGAGCGTCATGTTCAGCACAGCTCCCTTACTCATGGAATATCCGAATCTGTCAGGTAAGCCAATGGTAGA
>JBCBZF010001249.1:0-1839 GCA_039815525.1 Bacteroidota bacterium
AAAGCCTCGGGCGGACAGTTCAACAGTGTCCTACTGAATCTCTACCGACATGGACAGGATTCCATGGGATGGCACAGTGATGATGAACCAGAATTGGGTAGTAATCCCTTGATTGCGTCAGTCAGTTTTGGCGAAGCCCGTCGTTTCCATCTCAAACACAAAAGCCGCAAAGACCTCGATCGGATTCGCATGGACCTTGGACACGGAAGTCTACTGGTGATGGGCGGCGCCTTGCAGCATCATTGGCAGCACCAGATTTCCAAAACCGCCAAGCCGGTCTCGCCTCGGATGAACCTGACCTTTCGATGGATTGTGCATTGAGGTAATCCTGCTAAGAATGGAATGCTGACGGATTTTTCCAGGGTGATTTGCAAACCGACTCTATCTCACCAAAGGCGTACACCCTCAATCTTATCATTCCTTCCCACCTACAAAAGATCTGCACATTCCCAACCGCGCTTCTGCATTCTTCGTGTCTCGGATTGAAAGACGCGGAATGGTGTCATGAATTTATGACAGAATGATTACATTTGTCCGCAACCATCCCTAGCATCCTACCATGGGCGTATTTGAAGAATATCTGAATAAACTCCCCCAATCGGTTGATCTGATCGATTTTTTGATCAATCTCGGCATCGTTTCACTACTCTGTTTGTTGTTACGGATGTATTACATCCGCTTTGGAAACGCTGTGGCCAACCGGGTCCGGTTTGGGAATAATTTCCTGCCTTTGGGCCTGACCACCGTGATGGTGATCACCATCATCAACTTTTCGCCTTTGTTGTCATTGGGCTTGGTTGGTGCTTTGTCAATTGTTCGCTATCGCGCTGCAATCAAAGATCCGGAAGAACTGACCTATCTGTTTCTGGTAATTGGCATTGGCTTGGCGGCCGGTGCGAATCAGCCGTTGGTGGCCATCATTGGATTTGTGGCCATCTTGGCTTTGCTGTTTGTAACCAAACAATTGCTGGGCTGGGGCACACAACGCCGCCAGGAAAATATGTATCTCAATGTCTCCACTGACATAGATGATCTCCCCAAAATCGTCAATGAGATTTCCCGCCACCTCGCTTTTCTTGAACTCAAGCGGATGGACAAAACCAAAAGTGGTCTGGAATTGGCCTTCGTGATTAAAGCTGATTCACTGGACGAATTGTCTGCGGTCCAAAAAGCACTTGAATCCCTTTCTCCTGCCACTACCTTCTCCATGGTTGATCAGCCTGAATTGGTGATATGATCATCAAAGGCCAAACCCGCCGCATATCATCTGTTTTTCCGGTTCTCTTTGGACTGGCCGCATTGATTTTGCTGCTGTTTTGGTTGGGAAAAAGTGGGGGACAAGGCCGGACCAACAATGCCTCTGATGCAATGATTTTCTGCGGAGCGGAATCCGTTTCCGGCGATGAATTTGTATCGGGAGAATTTCGGTTCAGCAATGGTCTTACCCAGAGCCGCGAACAAGCCAGAAATGGCTTGCACAGTTGTCGGCTCGACAGCGTCGAAAAATTTGGGATGACCTTTCAACTGCCTGATCCGGTTCCGGGCGAACGACTGGAAATCACCGTTTGGCGAAAAAAGGAGGGAACCGCTTATGGCTCAGTGGTCGCGACCATCCGTGGCATGGAAGGCGAATATGCGGAAGCAGGCGAACCGATCGTGCAGGAAAATGGATGGGAACTCTTGAAACTGCTCTACGAGATTCCTGAAAATTATCGTGCAGGTGAAGTGATCATTTACGTGTATGCCAATACGCTGGATGGGGGGATCGCCTATTATGATGACCTGAGCATTGAGCGAATTCCCAGAGCAGATGTATACGCAGAAAATGTTGAAAACGAC
>JBCBZF010000172.1:0-8717 GCA_039815525.1 Bacteroidota bacterium
AGCTGCTTTCAGGTTTTTGGTTGAAAAAAGCCACACTACGTTGCAGAAGATGGGGGGGGACATGGTGCCGAATCCATGGTTCGAGTTGGATTTGTCCTGCTTCCTGAAGGGTAATCAGGCTGCGAATGATGGTGTTTGGCTGGACCGCACGTTTCCCGGCCATTTCTTCCACCCCCATACCTGCTTCGAAAAGAGCTTTGACTTCCTGGTGGCTTGGGCTTTGGGCTTTTTGCTGCTGGTACGTCTGATCGGCAATGCGTTTTTTCTCGATCATCCGAACGATGGCCCGCAGAATTTGCTCGCCATAGCGCTCTGCTTTGAAGTCCCCAAAACCGGGAATCTGCTTGAGCTGAGACATACTGGTGGGCTTGTCCTGTACCAGTCTTTGCAGCGAATAGTCTGTAAAAATCCGAAAAGGCGGTTTGTTTTCCTGCGTGCACAATTGCAGACGCAATTGGCGGAGCTCTGCCAGCAGCATTTTATCATAACGGCTGGTCCGTAGCTCGTGAGCTTTAACAATCAGATCCGCGGGGTGCTTAAGGAAATCTTCACCCTTGGCTGTCAGGGCAAGACTTCCAAAAGCGGCATGGGCCACTTGTAAATAGGCGTTGTTCAGCAGATAATGAACCAGATTGCGAATCCGGTCCTGGTGTGTGTGGTGTAATGCGCCAAAGGTAGTCAGGCTTGTGTGTGTCCCTTTATTGAACCATGGCCCCTCTGTTCCCCGCAGGATCTGGACGATTAAATTGACACCGCAGGCATTGTCCAGCTGTGCTACCGTCCGCAGAATCTGCAAAGATTCGTGGCGAATGTTGAGCTTATGGCCGGTACGCACTGAGAATGTCATTGGTATCAAACAGTTTTAAGGCGTTGTCTGATACAAGAATCGGCAGATTACGGGAGGAAGCCATGGAAAGATGAAGTGTAAAGGTAAATGAAAAGACCACTATTTAGACTGGAATGCAACGATTTTTTATATATAAATTTCTGACTATCAGATTTTTATGTCTTTTCGTTTGGTAACGCTAAAGTGGTGCTTTTATATCGGTGTTTTTGCCTAAAATATGCCTGGGAGCGGTGAAAGTCAGAAACAAACCACGACCCATGATGAATAAAATCATTGCCAGCCAGAGACCGTGATTTCCCCAGACGGGAAAAGCCAGGTAAAAAGCAGGTAGAAATATACCAAGGGTTGCCACCAGCATGGTATTGCGCATGGGGCGGGTAGCGGTTGCACCGATGTACACGCCATCCCACATAAAGGCAATGGCCCCAAAAAATGGTAAGATCACGATCCACCACAGATAAGGACGGGCTGCTTCCTGCACCTGCTCCAAATCAGTGAAGACCGATAAAAGGGAGCTGCCAAACATCCAATAGAACAGCGAGAAGATCAGACCGATGCCACAGCCCCAGATAAACAACAATCGCAGCACTTCCCGCAAATCCTTTTTGTCTTTTGCGCCAATAAAACGTCCTACCAGACTTTCCGCGGCAAAGGCAAATCCATCCACTGCAAAACCGGTTACAAAGAAATATTGTAGCAATATTTGATTCGCGGCCAGGACCGTCTCGCTTTGTCCGGATGATTGGGAGGTGAAAAAGGCAAATACGAAAATCAAACAGACGGTGCGAATGAAAATGTCGGCGTTGACGGTGAAAAACCGTTTCATCTCTGCCAGATTGAGGATCTTCTTGCGATCGAGAAGTTTGAGGCTGTCTGGGAAATGCTTTTTTAGGAAAAACAGACCGATCGCCAAACCGAGATACTGCGCAATGACAGTTCCCAGTGCAACACCATCTGATTTCATGCCCAAGCCATAGACAAAAACCATATTGAAGATGATGTTGAAGAGATTCAGCAGAACCGTCATGATCATGGGGATGCGCGCGTTTTGCATGCCGAGAAACCAACCGGTCAGCACAAAGCCCGCCAGCGTGGCCGGCGCTGCCCAAATCCGAATGTAGAAATAGGACCGTCCCAGATCCTTGATTGCTTCCTTGCCCTGCATCAATTGAAAGCCCAATACTTCAATGCCCACCTGCGTAAATAGAATCACGACACCTGCCACGCCAGCTACCCACAGGCCCCGACCGAGAATCGTTGCTGCTTCGAGCTGTTCTTCACTGCCATAGGCTTGTGCCGTCATCCCGGTGGTCCCCATCCGCAGGAAGCCAAAGCCCCAGTAAATGAAATTGAAAATGATGCTGCCCAATGCAATCGCACCCAGATAAGACTCGGTTTCCATCCGTCCCATTAGGGCTGTATCAACAATGCCCAGCAACGGTACTGAAAGATTGCTGAGGATATTGGGGATGGCCAGTCGGAGAATGGTACGATTCATCATTGACACGAATGTAAACGCAAATTCATTGATGTGAGTAATTTCTTTTTTCAGTCAATGATTTTACGGAAAAACTGAAACCACTCGGGTGTACGACAAAAATCCAGCATAGCATCCTACCAATCAGGCAAACCAACCGTTTTGTCATCCTGAAAAACAAGGTCCTGAAGAGAGCCCAAACTGAATTTGGGCCAAGTTTCAAGATACAGTGAAACGGAAGATTTGTTCAGGATCTCCAGCAATCAAATTAGGTTTTAGGCCTTAAATAGATCCTGAAACAGCGTTCAGGATGACACAATGTGTGTGTCGGCCCGCAAAACCCTGTTTGTTAAAACCATAATCCTTAGCTTGACGTCTATAGGACCTGATCTGGGATCAATTTCAGGAAGACATATTGAGTAATGTGAAAGGCTGAAAATGCATTTTGTCGTGCACCCAACCACTCTCAATTGAGTATATTTTCCCTTCAGCATATTAACTTGTAGAAAATCAATCTTATGGCTTTCTCTTCAAACGGGCAGGAATTTTTTCATCAGGAATGGCCGGCTAAACAACCCAAAGCCGTCATGTTGCTGACGCATGGGCATGGCGAGCACATTGGGCGTTACGCGCACGTGGTACACTTTCTCAACGAAAGAGGTATTTCAGTAGCAGGTTTTGATCATTACGGCCACGGCAAGACCCAAAGCAAAAAAGGTGATATCCCGTCCTATGAAGCGGTTTTAGATAGCATTGGCGCTTTTGTGGACATGATGCAGCAAAAATGGTCTGGCTTACCACTTTTTGTCTATGCGCACAGTTTGGGGGGGAACTTTCTGGCCAGCTACGTCCTTCAGCGCAAACCAGAAGACTGGGCAGGCGTGATCCTATCCGCGCCACTTTTTGAATTGGCGTTTGCGCCTTCTAAAGTCGATTTGACCCTGGCTGCGGTGATGAAACGGATTTATCCGGGCTTCACCCAATCCAGTAAGCTGGATGCTTCGGCCATTTCACGCGATCCGGCCGAGGTGAAAAAATATGTGGAGGATCCCTTGATCCACAGCATGGTCAGTCCGCGGCTGTTTTACGGCTTTTACGAGCATGGGCAAAAAATCCTTTCTGAGGCTTCGAATTGGTCGCTGCCGGCCCTCATCATGCATGGTACTGCCGACCGCCTGACCAAACATGCCGCCAGTGAAGCCTTCGCTGAAAAAGCCGGTGATCAGGTAAGATTTAGATCATGGAAGGGTCTTTTCCATGAAATGCACAATGAACCTGAGAAAAAAGAAGTGATGCAGACAATGCTTGAATGGATGCTGCCAAGGGTGTAAGAAATTATTCACCGCGCCCCGACTACTCTGGCCGTTGCTGCCCGATAGGTTTTAGGACTTTGTCCGGTATGCTCTTTAAAACGCTGGTTGAAGTAGGGAACAGAATTAAATCCACAGGCAAATGCTACCTGGGCAATGCTATGACGATTTTCCGCCAGCATTTGACAGGCCTGCGAAATGCGATATTCATTCAGGAAGTTGGTGAAAGTCCGATGAGTGATTTTTTTGAAAAATCGACAAAAAGCCGGAACTGTCAAATGTGCCACTTCGGCGATCTCTTCTAAGGTGATCTTGCGGGTGAAATGGGCTTGAATATAGTCATGGACCAGATTCATGCGATCGTAGTCCTGGCCTTGAATCTCAATCGAAGGATGAGCTGCCTCCAGGGAATCCGCTTCCTCTGTTATGGCCAGATCCTGGAAGATATCCAATAAAGATAGCAGACGCGCAAATGCACCCATATTCTGCATGGCCTCTAATTTCTGACCAACCCGAACTTTGGTTTCTCCATAAAATCTGACGCCTTGTCGGGCGCGATCAAACAATTTACGTACTTCCCGCATTTCCGGGCTCTGGATAAAGTCATTTCCCAGGAAGTCCTCCCGAAGTTGGATGATGATCTCCAGATTACCAGGCGTCCGAAAGCTGTCGAAAGCATTGTGGGGGAGATTAGGGCCAAGAAAGACCAACTCCCCATCCTCATATTGAGACAAATGTTGTCCTACCTGCCGCTTGCCACTCCCCTTGCGGATGTATACCAACTCATGCTCAGGATGGAGATGCCAATATCCATCATCACATTTGTCATCAGAGCCGAATGCCTTGAAGAAAAACGAACTCCCAAAGTTGGGGGTGATCTGTTCAAACGCCGCTTGCATGTCAGTTTGTACGGAATCCATCTTCAGAAAGGTATGTAGATGTTAAAATCGTGCTATGATTTGTCAATTGAAGGCAGAAAAATCCTTCGTTCGCGGCGTATTTTTGTCCTTATATCATGCCCGAGTAAAATAGGATGAAAGATTCAGCTTCCATCAATCCCGTGCAGGCGATGCGCAAATTTATGCAACAGCCACAATTTTGGCGAATTGGAATCATATTTGCCCTCGCCAGTATCCTTTTTGCCTTCTGGATCACCCGTTTGCCTTATGTTCAGGACAAACTTGGTATATCTGAAGGACAGATCGGTCTGGCTCTCTTTTTTATGCCCATCGGTTCTATCTTATCGCTTTTTGTCAGCAATTGGATGATCAATCGATTGGGAGAAGGCAAAACCACCGTCATTGCGATCTTTTGCCACATTGGTGCGTTGCTTCTTCCGATTATTGCGCCCAGCTATCCTGCGCTTTGTCTGGCTTTGTTTACCACTGGTCTGACGGGGGGCACCCTGAATGTATCCGTCAATGCAACGGTTACCAGCCTGGAAAAAATTCACAAGACCGAGATCATGGCTACTTGCCATGGCTTCTTCAGTCTTGGTGGCATGGTCGGTGGTGGCCTCAGCAGCCTGATGATTGGCCTCGAAGTGGACCCGATTCAGCAAATGCTGCTAACCGTCATCATCTGCTGGCTCTTGATTGTTCTGGTGATCGGCAAACCTTTGCTGTCGATTGTATCAGGCGAAAAATATGTCTCCAAAGGTTTCTCTCTGCCACCGGGGCCGGTGATTGGGTTGGCCTTGATTGGTTTGTGCACCATGCTGGGGGAGGGCGTCATCATGGATTGGAGCACCATTTATCTCAAAGATGTGGTCAAAACCACTGGCTATATCACCGGATTGGGTTTTGCCGTCTATTCTTTCTGTATGGCACTGGGTCGCTTCTACGGCGACAGCATCATTCCCAAACTGGGCGCACTGAACATCATCCGCTTTGGCAGCATACTTGGCTTAGCTGGCGTGATAGGCGTTCTCACCGCTGATACCTGGCTGACAATTGGCGGTTTCGCTTTATTGGGCATTGGCTATTCCTGCATGGTACCAGTGTTGTTCAGCCGCTCTGCCAATGTGGAGGGAGTTAAGCCAGCCATCGGCATTTCCTCTGTGGCCAGTGCTGGGTATATCGGCTTTTTAATTGGTCCGGTCAGCATTGGTCTGATCGCGGAGAGCTACGGCTTGACGGCCAGTTTTAGCTTGCTATTGGTACTTTTGCTGTTCTCTTTGTTTTATGCGCCACGCGTGATCCGCTCCTGAGAAAGTGAGTACCTGGGGCAAATGGGAAAATTTTTGTTTCTTCTCTGCCCATGACGCTCAGTGCCACCTATATTTTTCATGCTGGTCAATTATTGCAAAACCACGTCCTCGAACTAGATGAGAACGGCCTGGTCCTGAATCTGCGGCCGGTGCTGCCAACTGAGGATGTGGCGGTTTTGGATGGCATTCTGTGCCCTGGTTTTGTCAATGCCCACTGTCATCTGGAACTGACTGCCTTTGGTGGGAAAATTCCAGAAGGGACAGGCATGGTAGGCTTTGTTCGGAGCCTGATGACAGCACGCCGGGAAGCGCAGTTGAGCGTAGCCATTCAGGAAGAAGCCGTCCATAAAGCCATGCGAGAGATGTGGCAAGCTGGGACCGTTTTGGTAGGAGATATTTGTAATGGGCCAATCAGCCTTTCCGCCAAAAAAGCCTTTCCCCAACTACATACCCACAGCTTCATTGAAATATTGGGCTTAGCGGCAGAAAAAGCGGAAGAGATTCTGGCCAATGGAAACAGCCTCGCCCAACAATTTGGCGACTTGCCTCATTCTCTCAGTCCGCATGCACCTTATTCCATGTCTGCGGCTTTGTTGGAAAAAGTCTACGCGACCAGAAGTCAACTGTTTTCCATACATCTCCTCGAATCAATGGCGGAAAGGCAGTTATTTGAACAAGGCAACGGACCCTTTCTGGACTTTTATCGATCTTTTGGGATACCGTTTCAGACTTTTTCTGATCAAAAAACGCTTGACCACATCACCAAAAATCTACCTGCTGCTCAGTCTGTCCTTTGGGTCCACAATACCGAAATGCAGCCGGACGAATATGATTTCCTGATCCAGCATTTTTCCCATTCATACTTTTGTCTCTGTCCGCGCTCCAATCAGTTTATTCATGGGAAAAAAGCCGATCTTAAGCTTTTTCAGCAACACCCTGACCACATTTGCCTGGGAACTGATAGTCTGGCCAGCAACCATTCTCTGGATGTTTTTGCTGAAGCGGTTGACATGCACCTGGATCACCCTGATCTCCCCTTGACCGAAGTCCTCTCATTCCTAACCATCAACGGTGCCAAGGCGCTGCAGCAGGCCAATGTTTTGGGTGATTTTTCCATCGGGAAACAGCCGGGTGTCAATCTGATTCAACATCCTGACTGGGAAAACTTTCGTCTAACCAATGAAAGTCGGGTGCGGAAAATTCTGTAAGCCTCCTTGTTTGGGGAATAAAGAGGTTTTTATGGCACATCACTCTCCAAAAACAGCCTGCCTGGGACATGCACGCTGCACCACCAAACCACTCTTAGCTCTCAGAGAATCTGCGTATCTTTGGGCATGGGTTTTAAACGCAAAAAACATCATGTACATGGCCTCATTCAGATTGAGGACAAACTGATCAGTCAGGCATTGATTGAAGAACGTTTCATGTGTGACCTGGCCAAATGTAAAGGTGCCTGTTGTGTGGAGGGAGACGTAGGCGCGCCGCTCGAGGATGATGAATTGGCGGTGCTGGATGAGATCTATGAGGAAGTAAAACCCTATCTGCGGCCGGAAGGGCAACGTGCCATTCAGGAGCAGGGAACCTCAGTACGGGATTTTACGGGTGCGATGTCTACACCATTGGTGGAGGGGCAGGAATGCGCCTATGTTACCTTCAATGAGCAGGGTATTGCATTATGTGGCATTGAACAGGCCTATTTTGATGGCAAAGTCTCTTTCCGTAAACCCATTTCCTGTCATTTATATCCCATTCGCATCAGTAAGTTTACCCAGGTAGAGGCACTCAACTATGATGAATGGGACATTTGTTCTCCTGCCTGCGCCCAGGGAGAAGCCAAGGGCGTCCGGACCTATGAGTTTCTCAAAGGGGCCATTGAACGCAAGTATGGTCCGGAATTCTATGAAGAATTGGATCGATTGGCCAAAGCCTACATTGCACAGACAGAAGAAGAGTGATTCAGTTTTTGATCAGGATCTGATGCCACTGTTTCTGCCCCCAACGGAGCCGCAGACAGTACATCCCATGCGCCAAGGCACCCGGGCGAATCTGATGGATCTGCCTGCCTGCTGCGGTTGTGATTGTTTCCTGAAAAATGATGTGTCCAGCCATATCCGTGAGCAGCATCTCAGCTGATTCTGCCTGAGAGAAGTTGGTCGCAACAGAGATCTGCTGCGAAAATGGATTGGGAAAAGCTTCTACCTTCATGAGGGAATCGATGATGAGGGCTTCGCCCACCTCAGCTTCGATCTGATCGACTGGTAAAGCCAGTCCACTGTGGAAGAAAAAGCTTTTTCCATCCAGCCAACTGACACCGCCCGCCTGATGATCGGTGGGCGCATCATGACCAGCGCGATCGAAACGTCCTAGTTGAAAACATCTTTCTCCACTCCCATCATTGAGTCCAACTGTTGCCGCTTCGCCGGCCAATCCCATGTCTCCTCCAGAGGAATGTCCGCTGGTCCATTGCATCTCCTGATAGGAAAAAATCAGGTTTGTCCCTGATGGGAGAAGCTGACCCAGAATGCTGTCAATGCTACCGTCGGTCAGAATCACCTGAAATCGATTGGTCAGGTCCGTCGCACTGTCCTGCGCCAGGTAGTGGCAGACATCTTCCCATATGACGATCAGACTGTGCTGGTCTGTATAATGCTGGATCGATCCACAGACTGACAGATCCACATCTGCATAAAAAGGTGCAATCAGAGCCGGGCCTTGCAGACAGAACGGTTCTGGTGTGAATTCCGTCCATCGCTGACCCAGGCTGAGGTTGCCATTGGCGTTGAGGTAGAGTCGATTTTTTTTTTGTGCAAAAAAATTTTTTTAAAAATGCACATAAAAGATTTGAGAGCAAAAAAAGCAAACCAGATTTAGGGC
>JBCBZF010000514.1:0-5149 GCA_039815525.1 Bacteroidota bacterium
CGAAGAGGTCAGTTTGTTCAAAGTAGGAGATGCGGTCTGGTATGCTGGTGATTTGACCCGTTCAGGCAGCAATGCGCAATTTCAGTTGGTGGATGAGCGCATTGTCGGACACAAACCCCAAAGTCTGTCATTTGCAGAAGCCGCTGCTCTCCCCTTGACCAGCCTCACGGCCTGGGAACTGCTTTTTGACCGCATGGAAGTAGACAAAGAACAGTCAGACAAAAGCATTCTGGTCATTGGAGCGGCTGGTGGGGTTGGTTCTATATTGGTTCAATTGGCAAAAAAACTGACCAAGTTGCGCATCATTGGTACTGCCTCACGACCGGAAACCACTGCCTGGTTGAAAGAACTGGGGGCCGATCACGTGATCAATCACCGCAATAAACTCAGCGAGGAGTTGGCGGCGCATGACTTGCCGGAGCCAGAGTATGTGGTCAGTCTCAATGCCACCGAGCAACACTTTGATGAGATTGCCACACTCATCAAACCGCAGGGGAAATTTGGATTCATCGACGATCCAAAGAATATGAACGTCATGCCCTTCAAACGGAAGGCCGTTTCGACCCACATCGAACTGATGTTTACCCGCTCTCTGTACCAAACCCCTGACATGATCGAGCAACATAACATTCTCAATGCAGTTGGCCGGCTGATCGATGCAGGTCAATTACGGACGACAGTGGGAGAGCATTTTGGTCAGATCAATGCCGCCAATCTCAGGAAAGCACACGCTTTGCTGGAAAGTGGAAAAGCCAAAGGAAAAATTGTGCTGGCAGGCTTTTGAGAAAAAGACGCGATCTTATCAGCCAGTATGTTCACAAACACATATCACCCCGATGAAAGCTTTTGAACCCATCAATCGTGCCTACAACACAGTCTTCCAACCGGAAAAACTGAGCATTGGCCTCGTGGTCCCGATTGAGCAGTATGCGCAGCATGCGCTGCCCCGCATGCAAGACCACATTACCAGGGTCCAACTGGCAGAGCAAATGGGGTTCAAAGCCATTTGGTTGCGGGACATCCCACTGCATGTCCCCAGCTTCGGTGATACTGGTCAGGGATTCGATCCATTTACGTACCTCGGATTCCTGGCTGCACATACCACCAAAATTGGGCTGGGGATTGCCAGCATTGCGCTGCCGCTACATCATCCCTTGCACGTCGCTAAATCGGCGGCCACCATTGACCAATTGTCTGGGGGCAGAATGCTCCTGGGCATTGCTTCTGGCGACCGCCCGGATGAATATCCAGCCATGGGAATTGACTTTGCCCAGCGAGGCCAACTTTTCAAGGAAGCATTCACCTATCTGCGTAAAGCGGCCGAAGCCTTTCCAGCTACCGAAAAGAGTTATTTTGGCCAATTGAATGGAGGTGTGGATGTTCTGCCCAAACCATCGGGGCACAAAATTCCGCTTTTGCTGACCGGTTACAGCCGCCAAAGCCTGGAATGGAATGCCCAACATGCTGATGGTTGGATGTCCTATCCCAGAAATATCGGACAGCAACGTTATACCCTGGTACAATGGCGGGAACTGATTGCGGAAACGGGAAGCTACGACAAACCCTTCATGCAGCCGCTTTATGTTATCCTCGACGAACATGATGATGCCAAACCCATTCCCATTCAACTTGGCTTCAAGATCGGGGTCAAGTATTTGGTCGAATACTGTCAGCTTTTACAGGAAATTGGGGTGAATCATCTTGCCATCAACCTACGCTTCAGCGAGATGCCGATTGAGAAGACACTCGAACGTCTGGCAACCCATTTCTTACCACATTTTCATCCTCATTCAACTGAAAAACATCATGGCTAACAATATTCTTATCACTGGCAGTACCGATGGGATTGGCAAGCTCGCCGCAAACAGTCTGGCTCAGCAAGGTCATCGACTCTTTGTTCACGGGAGAAATCCGGAAAAAGTAAAAAGAGTCGTGGCAGACATCAAAACTGCGGCCCAAAATGACCAGATTCACGGATTGGTCGCAGATCTTTCAGATCTGGACGCAGTCAGACAAATGGCTACAACCATTCAGGAAGAATTACCCGTTCTGGACGTGCTGATCAACAATGCCGGTGTCTACAACAGCCCCATTTCGCAGACCAAAGAGGGTCTGGACATCCGCTTCGTGGTCAATTATTTTGCGCCCTTTTTACTGACGCAAGCGCTCATTCCTCTTCTCCAAAAAGCAGCCCAGCCACGCATCATCAACTTGAGTTCTGCCGCGCAGGCACCAATTGATTATCAATTGCTGAGAGGCGAAAGAACTGCTTCCGCCAATCAGGCATATGCGCAAAGCAAGCTGGCCCTGACCAGTTGGAGCTTTTATCTCGCCAAACAACATCCAGACATTACCACCATCGCCCTCAATCCCGGTTCTCTCCTGAATACCCGCATGGTGCAGGAAGCTTTTGGGCATCATTGGGCACCAGCAGACAAGGGCGCAAACATCATCGTCGATCTGGCACTTTCTGATGCCTATCAAAGCAAAAGCGGACGGTATTTTGACAATGATCAGGGCGGTTTTGGACATGCCCATGCCGATGCAGACGAACCAAGCGAGATGGACAAGCTCATGAGAGAAACGAAGCAATTGCTGAGACTATAGGGAAGGGTCGCCCTAATGCAACACACGACGGCAGAAAACGTTCTCTCTGCATATTCACTGCAAACATGGATCTGACCACCATCAGGGAACGTCTGGAAGGAGCTGACATCTTTTTCACCCAGGGAAAAATCCTCGGACAAGCTTCGGTCATCGGCTATGAGAAAAAGTTCAAGTGGAGCTGGCTCGCTACACAAATGAATACCTTCATTGTCGCCACCGACTTTGAAGATGAACTCATCACCGTCCCTTTGATCCGCCAACACCTCGATGGCTCATTTACGTTTGCCAACAAAAACTATAATGGCTGGCCCAAGGGTTTGCAGTCAGGCGTCGGGGTGATTTCCATCCTAATTTCCAGCCAGGTCAGCCCGGAAGCAGAGCATTATTGTCGCAAACTGAAAGCTGACAAGAAATGGGCGGGTTTCATGGTCCCTGCCATCATCGATTCATCCCGTGAGGAGCTGATTCATTTTGATAAAAATCCCATGTGGGGACGGATCTATTATCCGCACTTTAAGCGGCTGATCCAGGGACTGGCTGGCTAAAGTATTTTACTTCACTTTCGGCAGCATACGCTCTTTGTTCTCATGCGCACCTTCCAGTTCGGACAAGATCTGGCTTAATAAACTGATCGCCTGATTGATGTACAGCCCTTTGTTGAGCATGACACATTCTGAGGCAATGGAATTGCTGACGTCAGTGATTTCAGAGCGAGATGGCAAACCTTTTTTGGCGAGACTTTCCAGTACTTGTGTGGCCCAGATCACCGGCACGTGGGCAGCATTGCACATGGCCAGAATTTCACGCTGAATACGCCCCAGATTGCCCCAGCCCGTCTCAATGGCGAGGTCTCCCCGGGCAATCATGACACCGACATACTTTTGTTGCATAGCCGCCAGCAGAATCTCACCCAGGTTGTCAAAGCCCTTTTGGGTTTCAATCTTCAGGACCACGTGCAGCTGGTTGGCGACACCGAGACGTTCCAGTTCCTGGTGGAGATCGGCCACATCTTCCTTGCTGTTGACAAAGGAGAAGTTGACGATATCGGCATGCTGCGCCACGAATTCCAGATCAAGGATATCTTTCGCAGTCAGCCCGGCTACGCCCAGATCGGTTTGGGGAAAATTGATGCCTTTTTCAGCCTTGAGCTTGCTGCCATTGACTTTGGCACGAATGATCCGTACGTGTATCTGTTCAGGGTTGATCGTTTGAATCACTCCTTCAATCTTTCCATCATCAAAGAGAATGGGATCACCCACTTTAACCGCGTCAAACACCTCTGGCACCTCACATGAGACCATCGCAGGTCGGATCACTTCGCCATCCTCATCCAGTTCCTGCGGATGCCCCTCAATCGCTGATCGGGTCAGGACCAGGGTATCATCCACCCGTAGAATAATCGCCTGCTCCAGTTCCGGTAATTCGCCAATGATGAGCGACGCATGTTTAGGGTCCTGGCTTTCCAAGCGCTGGCCGGTTTTCAGATAGGTGGTTTCATAACAGTGTGCCACTGCTGACTCTTCAGAGACTTCGACAATTTTGATCCGGCGCGGTTTGTCCCGGGTGTCCCGCAGCCTGTATTCGGTCCCGACTTGCAGCCGTTTAACATCAAAACCAGCCAGGGCCACTTCATCCGGCAGGGAACGCTCATCCAAAGCCGGTACGAATACGATTTTGGCTGGATTGACGATGCGACCCAGGTCATCCCGCTCTGGTTTAAACTTTTTCACTTTGGGGCCCTTGACCAATTGTCCGGTTCTGATTTTGGGGCCGCTAAGATCCATGGCAATTTTCACCTTCCTCCCCGTGGTCATTTCTGCCTTGCGGATATTTTGGATCATGCTCTCCCAGACCTCTGGCCCGTCGTGGGCGCAATTGATTCTGGCGACATTCATCCCCGACTTGACCATTCCCAATACCAATTCTTTATCATAGGCAGACTGGCTTGGCTGGGTAACCATGATCCGCACCCTTCGGCCACGCGGGCGATTGCCCAGAAGGGCTCTGGTGTGGGTCGTCAGGAGTTTGCGACCAGTTTTAATGGACACATCTGGCTTAGGTGGGTGCTTAGCCGATTTACCCAGCAGACTGAGCAGAATTTTACGGGTATTGAGCAGGCTGGCCAAAATGTGACGATCGGCATTGGCCAGACGGGTAAGACTGAGATTGCGCAGTCTTTTCTGAGAAGTACGAAAATCAAACGACCGAAAGGTCTGATAGTGGATCAGATTACGTGCACTTTTCTGATAAACCGAATGCACAGCCGCAAGATCAGCAGCTTTTTCGGCTTCAGCTTTTGTCATTGCGTCCACGATTTCGTCAATACGCTCAACGACCTCTAGCGTTCCTTTGGTTTTGATTTTCATCCTTTACTGGATTGGTGTATTCGTTTCACTTCCCACCATATTCGACTACGCATACAGCTTTTCTTACGAGTGGATTCTCAAATTAGCAAGGTGATGTTGGACGAACTGACCCAACACCATGGGTTGGGTGTGCATCTTGCTCAAGAAGAAACCCAATCACAGTCGAATGTTCATCC
>JBCBZF010001317.1:0-1526 GCA_039815525.1 Bacteroidota bacterium
CCGGTCACGATCCGCTTTGATTTGAGAATGGTGAGCATGGACAATAAGCGGGAAAGGTGATTCATGATTTTATTGGTGAAAATACACAGATGGAATGACACATTCTGGCAGGGGTATTGATTCGTTTGCGCCTCATCAGCTTGACCTTTATCTTATGAACCACACTCTCATTTCATATGACACCCGATTACCAAGCTACCCGCCTTGCTCCGCCGCCCCGCCATCTGCCTACCATGACCCGTCTGGTCATCCTCTTTGGTGGTGCGATCAATCAAATGGGCTGGTTTTTCATGATGGTTGGCCTGCCCATGGTTCTCATTTTTGGGTTCATGGGGGGCGCAATGATTCCAGGTGCACTCCTGGCAGGCATTTTTCCCATCATTGGTGGTCTCTTTGCCTTTTTCAGCATGCGGCGGAATTGGAAAGCGATCCTGCTGTTGCATCAGGGCCAGACGGCCCGCGGCAAGTTGGTGGACAAACAAGCCACCAACACCAAGATCAACGATCAGACAGTCTACGAATATTCGTTTGCGTTCAAGACGCCGGACGGCCAGAAGCACATTGCCAAAGGCAAAACCCACCATACCCATCTCCTGGAAGATGAGGAGACGGAATTTCTGCTCTACATGGCCGATGATCCGGACAATGCCATGATGTACGATGCCATCCCGCATGCGCCCAGGATCTTGCCCAGTGGCGAGTTTGAAGCCCTGTCCATCTTTCGGTACTGGACGCTCATTGTGCCGGGCATTGTGATGTTGGTGCTGGCTTTCACCTTGTTTAGCCTGTTGAATTGAGTTTCCAACTCTGAGGGGATGGCGGCGTCATTGATCTGTACACAACCCGTATGAGCACAAAAACCAGAGAGCAGATACTCCCGGCCCCACCTCGTCAAATCCCTACCTTGAACCAGTTGGTGGTTCTTTTTAACATCCAGCGTGGATGAAAGTTGGATTATTGCTTGCTCCTTTCTTCTTCCTTGCCATACAAATGTGGCGGGTGCTCGTCTAAACGTATCACAATACATGGCATTAGAAGTACAAGACAAATCATTTTTTCGGCGTCCACCTCCCCGGCCCTTCCCTTTTATCCACCAGTTGGTCGTCCTGTTTATAAGCCGTAAAACCATCACGTATGCAGCATACTCTCTTCCCATTCCGATTGGTTTTTGCTTCTATTTCTTAGATAACAATTCCACCATTATCCTTGGCCTTTTGGGTATCCCTGCCTATCTGTTGCTCATGCTTGAGACGATCAGGAACTATACAATCGTGGCCTTATTTAAACAGGGGGTGATCACCAATGGGAAATTGATGGATTCAGAAGAGCACCGCGGCTGGCAACGGGGAGGAGGTTGGAAATACTCCATCAAAGAGACGTATACTTATCAGCCAGGAGATGGGAAAACGTATCGACTGGAGCAGCAGCTCACGAAACTTTCTGAATCAGAGATGAAAGGATACCATGAAATGGAACGCTCTGACCACATCATTTTTTTACCAGATAAACCGCAAATCGGGAAAATC
>JBCBZF010000222.1:0-7782 GCA_039815525.1 Bacteroidota bacterium
AATTATATTTTGACCAATCACCCCAATACAGTCTTTGCACTCTTGATTCAGGGGCGGGATCCAAACGAATTGAAACGAGAGGAAGAAGAGTTCAAATATGCCTACAATGGCCTGTTCAGTGCTTTTTCCAATAAACAATACGAAACCTCGATTGGCTTCAGTGAATTCCTACTGGCCCAGGTAAGTGCATCGGAATCTCCCATTGATCTGGACATGGCGCGCATTCATTACATTCGGGGCATGTCCTATGGTTACACTGGCAAGCAAGATTCGCTCAAACAGATTCTGACCTATGTCGTGACCAAGTATCCCAAAGCGGAGGTCACCCCCATGGCACAAAAGACCTTGTCCTATCTCGGTGGTCCAGTCAATCCTGCCAATAATCCATCTCTGGCCAACCAGCAGGATTTACGACCCGCGACGGAAGAGGAGCAAGCCGTAAACGCCAGTGATCCACGTTATCAAGGCTTCAACGACAAGGTTGCGCCCAACGATAAAATCTTCGTGCTGATGTTTATCGACAAAAACCGCATCAGCAAGCGGGATGCCACCGCCAAGGTTTCTGATTTTAACAACAATAATTACGGCGGCAAAAACCTCAAGGTCTTCACATTCCTCTATAAGCAGACCCATTTATTGCCTTACATCAGCCACTTCAAAACCCTGGATGAGGCCCAAAACTACATTGAGGATTTTCGGGCCAGCCCACAATCCCAGGCCATTCTGACCAGCAGCGATGAAAAGATCTTTTTCATCACGCATACCAATTTCAAGGTTGCCTACGGCCAGAAACGCATGCGGGACTACATCGCCTTTTATGAGGATGTGTTGTCGAAGTAAGGTTCCTCATTTTTCCAGCATTTATTCTTTTCGGGTTTGAAAGCTCCCGGAAATTCTCCATTATGAAATAGTGGAGAATCAACATTCGTATCATGCATACTCATGCGGAGAAGTCGAATCCAGAGAAGTCTATCCAGGGAAAATCCCGACCAGAAATAACTGGACTGGAACAATCTTTCATGCCTCCCGAATCATTTGATGGGCGTGCAACCCAATTGCTTGCGAATCGCAGCCGACAGGTTAGAAAGTTATCGCAAATGCAAAGGATAGCTGATCAGAGTGTTTACGTCAGCAGGAAAAATAAGCAGGCATTAATCCAACGAAAGCTACTAGATCACAGTAACACGCTACAAGCTAACCCTAAGGCCGTCTACGACGAACTTTTTGATGAAGATTACTGGGAGTCTTTTCTCAACAAGGGCTGGGAGCCAATGGAAGAAAATATCGTTGATGTGATTGATAGTTGGATTGATGATAAAGACAGCTGGACCTACTCACAGTTGGAAGCCCACATTAAAGGAGAAGCCAGTAAGAGAGGAAGCAATCTGTTTGTCTTCAATGATATGGGTACTGCCTTTGGCGGTGGGGGCGGCTTTGGCTATCCTAAAGACAAAGACCAAACCAAAACTGGATCTTGGGGAACCTGGACCCTTCACAATGATGCTGACGGCTGTCTGGACCACAATCCTAAAGGCTTTGATGAACCGACTGTTGCCGCTTATGGTAACGGCTCTGGAAAATCTTATGATATTACCAAGGCTCCTTCCTATTCAGGCTCGCTGATCGCTTCCAGAGCGATGCATTTCAAATGGGCCAATGAGCTGGCAACCAAAGCAGGAGATAAATCTGGCGTCGGAAACGCCCCCCCTGCTAATTGTACCTGGCATCACAAAAAACAAAAGGGCATGATGCAATTACTTGACCGGGAGCTACACGCAGCCTTTAAACACAAAGGCGGCTTTTCCTTATGGGGATCATAATCAAACGGAGAAAGCATGATTTTCCATGAATACCTTCCAGCTGTCATCGAGGCATTTGATCTCAAAATGTACCAATCTTTTCAAGCAAAGTGGCAGATTCAATTTCCCTCGGAATACCTAGAAGTAGTCAGAAAACATCAGGGCAAGATACCAGAGCCCAATTTGTTCACATATTTTGATAAGGACAGCAAAGGGGAATCCTGTCTGAGCACGCTCTTTCATTTCACCAATCATCCTTATAAAGATGTGACTGCATATTCAGTTTGGGAGAATACTGATAATCTCTATCAGTTCACTGGTTTGAAGCTAATTCCTTTTTCTGAGGATCCTGGTGGTTTCCCCATAGCATTTGATTTTCGCACAAAGAGCGCCAATGCTCCAATTGTCATGATAAATATGGAAGCGGATTCAGCCGAAGAAGCCATCAACTCTATTGCAGAAAGCTTTCAACACTTTTGGGAGAATTTGTATTAATCCACCAAACTCCCCCACACAATAATTCCCCCATACCCCCGTTGACATTTCCTTCGCAAAAAAAGCTGTATATTTACAGACAGTTTGGAAGGATAGCCTATGCGAGACATTTCTACGCTTGAAAAGGATACCAACGTAAGCGAACACGAGGCCGAAGGCAAAAGGGGACGTCAGAAAAGAAAGCGGTCCTATCGTGGTCCGCGCGGATTTTTTCTGGGCCTGGTTGCCATTGTCGCCGTCGCTTTGTTTGGATTCATTTTCATGACCGCCAATGACCTGCCTTCTCTCGCCGAAATCGAGAATCCATCTACTTCCCTTTCTACCCAGCTCATTTCAACTGATGGCGTTGTCCTTGACAATTTTTACTCCCAGGAAAACCGCGTCAATGTTAAGTTGAATGAGATTTCCCCCTATGTCATCGATGCCTTGATTGCCACAGAAGACGCACGCTTCTACCGGCACTCCGGCGTAGACTATATGTCGATTCCTGCCTTGATCAAGCGGAACCTGACCGGCACCACCAGTGGTGGCAGCACCATTACCATGCAGTTGGCCAGGAACCTCTTCAACAATGTCAGCACGGATCGGACCATCAGCCGGAAAATCAAAGAAGTGATCGTTTCTGCCATTTTGGAGAAAAACTTCACCAAGGAAGAAATCATCACCGCCTACCTGAATACCGTCAATATCTTTGGCAATGCGTATGGCATCGAAATGGCGGCGCAGCGACTTTTTGCTAAACCAGCCCGTGATCTGACCATCGAGGAATCGGCTGTCATGGTCGGTATGCTCAAAGGTCAGGGCGTATTTGATCCGATCAACAATCCGGATACAGTCCAGGACCGCCGCAATCTGGTGATCAACCTGATGGTGCGCCACGGTTTTCTTGATGACACACAAGTCAATGTAGATTCGATTAAAGAACTGCCGGTTAAAGCAGCCCCGCAGGTTCAGGAACACCTCAAGGGCATTGCGCCATACTTCCGTCAGAAAGTTCGGGAGTTCATGCAAGACTGGTGTAACAAAAATACCAAGCCGGATGGGAGCAATTATGATCTCTATTCAGACGGCCTGAAAATCTACACCACCATTGACTCGCGCATGCAGCGCCATGCAGAAGCCGCCACCCGCGAACATCTAACCGAATTGCAACAAACCTTTGACAAACACATCAAAGGTGCAGAACCCTACAAATACGACCCGCAAATCCTCACGGATCTGATGAAAAGCTCAGATCGCTACCGACTCGCGAAGAAGAAGGGCAAGTCCATGGAGGAAATCAGGGCCGAGTTTGATGTGGAATCTGAGATGAAGCTCTTTGGTTGGGACAGCAGTCGTACCGTCACCATGACGCCCTGGGATTCCTTGAAGTACTATTCTCGCTTCCTTGAAACGGGTCTGGTCTCTATTAATCCGCTCAATGGAGAGGTAAAAGCCTGGGTAGGTGGGATTGATTTCAAACACTTCAAATACGACCACGTCGCACAAGGAAAACGCCAGGCTGGTTCCACCTTTAAGCCCTTTGTCTATCTGGCCGCCATTGATGCTGGTTATACACCCTGTGATAAAAAACTGAATCAGCCCATTGTCTTCGAAAATACTGACGGCAATGGCACCCGCTGGTCGCCGAAGAATGCCAATGGTAAATATGGCGGCATGATGACCCTGCGTCAGGGATTGGCCCGCTCTACCAATTTGATCACGGCTCGCCTGATGTATGACCTTGGTCCTTCAGTGGTCGTAGACTATGCCCGTCGTCTGGGCATTCGTTCGCCGCTGGACGCAGTACCGGCACTTTGCCTGGGGGTTGCAGATGTATCCGTCCTGGAAATGACCGGCGCTTACAGTGCCATTGCCAATAAAGGTCAGTGGGTTCAGCCGCACTACATCACCCGGATCGAAGACAAAAACGGTGAGATTCTGGCTGAATTCCCGGTCGCTTCCCGTCAGGTCATCAGCCCACGAAAAGCGTATATGATGGTTGAGTTGCTGAAAGGGGTGGTGGATGAGCCCGCTGGTACCGCCAGTCGACTACGACATGATTATAAGTTTCGTGTCGAAATCGGCGCGAAAACGGGTACCACCCAGAACCATTCTGATGGCTGGTTCATGGGGATGACCCAGAATCTGGTGTCAGGTGTATGGGTCGGCTGTGCCGATCGCCGTATGCGCTTCAACAACATCAAACTGGGCCAGGGCGCCAATATGGCTTTGCCAATCTGGGCCCTCTATATGGATAAGCTATATGAAGATGCCTCCATTGGCCTGCCACAAGAACGCTTCTCCCGCCCTGGCGGTTATGGTTATGACATGGTATGTGATGAACCTGCCGACAGCACCATGGGTGGAATGCCTGTCTTCCGCATGAAAAAAGGAGACGATCTCGAAGGATTCTAAGCCTGGACGTGCATGCACTCAGAACAATTGATGCATAAGGTCAAGCACCTGCCGGAAGCACCGGGTGTATACCGCTTTCTGAACAAAGACAACAAAATCATCTACATCGGTAAGGCCAAAGTGCTGAAAAACCGGGTAGGTAGCTATTTTCTGAAAGGGCCGGGCCACAGCTACCGGATTCGACACATGGTGCGCAACATCGCAGATGTGGCCTATACCGTCGTCAACAGCGAAGTAGAAGCGCTTTTGCTGGAAAACAACCTCATCAAAACCCATCAGCCGCGTTACAACATCCTTCTAAAAGATGGCAAGACCTATCCCTATATTTGCATCAAGAAAGAACGCTTCCCCAGGGTCTTTTCGACTCGCAACAAAATAGACGACGGCTCCACCTATTTCGGCCCTTTCCCCAGTGTGACGGCCATGAAAGCGATCATGAACCTGATCCGCTCCATCGTAAAAGTCCGTACCTGTAACTACTTTTTGTCCGAAAGCAATATTCAGGCGGGAAAATTCAAAACCTGCCTCGAATATCAAATCGGCAATTGCGCAGGTCCATGTGAAGGCCTCCAAAGCGAGAAAGATTATATGGCCGGTATTGATCAGATCCGCCATATCCTGCGTGGCAACCTCAGTCCGGTGATTCGTCATCTGGAAGATCAGATGAAAGTAGCGGCTGAGAATTATGAATTTGAGAAAGCTGAGTATCTGAAAAAAAGGATTGAGAAGGTAACTGCTTATAAAAACCGGAGCCGGGTCGTCTCTGAAAAAATCAATGACCTCGAAGTGCTAACCGTAGTATCTGAACAACATTTATCAGTCGTCAATCACTTCGAGGTTCATCAGGGAGCCATCGTGCAAACCCATGCCTTCGAAATCAAACGCAGCAATCAGGAGGAAGACCATGAGATCTTGCTGGCTGCTCTGGGACAACTGCTAGGAACAGAAGAGGACCTATTCGATGAGATCATCACCAATGTTGAGTTGCCGGAGGACAGCGAACTGAACACCAATCTCAATCTCAACATTCCAAAGATTGGGGACAAAAAGCATTTGGTGGATTTGTCCATCAAAAACTGTAAAACCCTCCTGACGGAGAAGTTATACAAACAGAACTTCCGGCAGAAGCGCACGCCCAATGAGCGCATGATGGACGATCTCCAACAAGCGCTGCGGCTGAAAGTAACGCCCGATCACATTGAGTGTTTTGACAACTCCAACTTTCAGGGACATCAGCCGGTGGCCTCAGTAGTGGTATTCAAAGATGGGAAACCTGCCAAACGTGACTACCGACACTTCAAGATTAAAACCGTAGAAGGGCCAGACGACTTCGCCTCCATGGAGGAAATCGTGGAACGACGCTACAAACGTCTCGTAGCTGAAAATCAGCCTCTCCCCAAACTCGTCATCATTGATGGTGGCAAAGGTCAATTGAGCAGCGCCGCCAAATCGCTCAAAAAACTGGGCCTGTTGGGTACGATTCCGATGATTGGCATCGCCAAGCGTCTGGAGGAAATCTACCGGGTGGGTGATCCCATTCCACTTCACATTGATAAAAAAAGTCCGGCGCTGATTCTCATCCAGCGTTTGCGCAATGAAGCGCACCGCTTTGCCATTACCTTCCATCGCAATCTCCGCAGCAAAGACGCCAGTCAAAAATCCCGACTCACCCTCATCAAAGGCATTGGCCCATCAGCTGAGAAAGAAATCATCAAAGCTTTTCGATCGGTTAAAAAATTGAAGGAAGCGTCCCCGGAAAAACTGGCTGACGTTCTGGGGCAGAAAAAAGCGCAACTGATCCTTGCAGCGATTGAAGAAGGGATTATTTAGGCTCTGCACATTCCCAAATATAGATGGCAATTCAGTAGGAAACGGGTAATCAGACACCAGTTCACTACCGTCCCGACAATTTATCCCTGGTCTTGAATTTCTCGCTTATTTTAGCAATATAGCAGAATACGGGAGGCCTAGCATTAGGCTGGTTGACATAAACTTGCAATTTTATCTTATGGACGCTATCGCTCATTTCGCGGAGGAGTCACCAATTATCCTTTTCTCAGTTATTCTGCTTTTCATTCTCTCACTTGGGACTTTACTCTTTATTATTTTCAAAATTCGGCGCAATCTGACCGCAAAAATTTCACATGACGCGGACGCATCAAAAGCCTATCAGGTGCAACAGGAAGATGAGGTTCGGCAAATTCGGCAAGAGTTGCAGGAACTGGGAAACAGAATGGATTCATTGGAGCCTTTCGAAGAGGAGATTGCCAGCATCAAACAAATGATGCAAAGAATTATTTCCTCTGACATGATTCCCTCTCATAAAAAAGCGGAGCTTACCCCTTCTCTCCAAAAACTGGACGAGGTTTTTGCAGAGAAAAAAATTTCCCGGGAAGCAAAGCAGATCATTCGACTCATTCAGAAAGAAATCGCAGAGAAAGCTTCTATCAAAATAAAGTCCCGTAGTGCTGATCGTATCCGAGGTATCGATCCGCTGGTCAACTCTGTATTGGATTATTTTGCAGAAGCTTTTCAGGCTGGGAGCATGATTGAGGGAAAAAAAATTCAGCAGATCGTTGAAAAGAGTAATCTTGATGATGAGCAGTTTCTACAATTTGCCCATAAATTTTCAACCATTGTACAAGACCTTCCTCAATACACAAAGCGCAAAAACTTCAGTCAAGAATCACATGAGTTGGTCCTTGACAGCTTAATGATCATTGTAGAGGCATTTGAGGAATAAACTTAATTAACTCCCTTTCCTCATGGGCAATCAGAATTTGTCCTTCTGTATTTGACGAAACCATTTTCTCAGCTTCTCTTGCTGTTGTACGGTTAAGCGATCCCAGTCATGTCGATATTGTTGGTTCAGGGTGCCTAATTCGTGGAGAAAAGACATTAACTGAGGATCCTGATTCACGATTCCACCCTCAGATAGAATGGCTTGTAAATCTTCAATAAAAAAGACGATTATGGCAGATAATTTTTGAGCAGGGCCAATTTTACCATCTCTAAAGAACTTCATAAACACTTAGCTTGGAATATTGATATACCCACAAATTCCATGCTACATACTTCACTTAAACAATAA
>JBCBZF010000640.1:0-4292 GCA_039815525.1 Bacteroidota bacterium
AACAGTTGGAAGGGCTGAAATGAATCATAAACTTTCGTATGCTCCCAAAGCACTCAAAGATATAGATAGAACCCTCACCTTTCTATCTGAGATTCATCATGATCTCCCACGAAAATTTCGCAATACCCTAGCCGATAAACTGTCAGAACTGGATGAACAACCAGAAAGATGGGCTCCCTTGAATAATGACATTCGGGCAATTCGATTTAAACTTTCTCAAAGGCTGGCCTGGTATGCGTTTTATCATTTTTCTAAAGAGGATGGTACGATCTTTATCCTTCGCATCATTCCACAGCGTGCCGATCCAACCCAATGGCCCCAATGACTATTTCTCTGAAATAATCAGCGCACCTGCACCCGCTGGCGCTTGACCAGTGCCCCGATCTGTTCAGTCGAAATCAAGACACCTTGCGCGCCCCGGCCAATCTCCGCAGCATTTGCTTCATCGGTGTCAATGTGCATTTCCAGTTTGTATTTGGGGGAAACCCGAACCAGGACATTGCCAAAGGTCAGTGAGCGCTCCTCGTTATGGGAGACATGCACCTCTACAATGTCTTTGTCTTCAACCCCAAAACGCTCTGCATCTTCGGGTGTCATATGGATATGACGCCAGGCACAGATCACCCCTTCGGTGAGCGTAACACTGCCTTCTGGTCCCTCAATTTTGATTCCTGGTGTATTGTCCACGTGACCGGAAGCCCGCACCGGTGCATCTATCCCAAGGAAAAATTCATCCGTCCGACTGATCTCCACCTGATTTTTGGAGCGGGTGGGGCCGAGAATCCGTACCCGTTCGATTTTGTTTTTGGGACCAAGCAGGCTTACCCGCTCATTGGCGGCAAACTGTCCCGGCTGAGAAAGCGGTTTGTATTCTGTCAGTTGATAGCCTTTACCAAATAATTGTTCGACCACTTCCTGGGTCAGGTGCACATGCCGCGCAGAAACCGCTACCGGAATGATGGGCTGGGTGTCTTTGACTGATATTTTCTCCTCCAGAATCAAAGCCGTCTGCCGGGCAATTTCCAATTGCTCATCAGTCGGAACCACCAGCAACTTACAGCGACTGTGCATAGTTGAAATTGTGCCAACACTGCCGCTTTGCAGATCGCGATTGGCATCTTCATAAAGAATCGCTCCCAGAAATTCCAGCCGCTGCGCGACCCTTTCCCGGATCACAGCGGAATTCTCTCCAATGCCACCCGTAAAGACAATTGCATCTACGCCTCCCATCACCGCGGCATAGGCACCGATGTACTTACGCAACCGGTGGGCGTAGACCTGAATGGCCAGACGGGCTTTTTCATCTCCTTCTTCCGCTCGCTTTTCAATCTCCCGCATGTCATTGTCCCCGGCCAGCCCTTTCAGACCGCTTTCCCGGTTGAGCATCTTGTCTGCTGCATCTGCATCCATGCCTTCGGCCCGCATCAATTGCAGCAGCATGCCTGCGTCCAGATCCCCACTGCGGGTGCCCATCACCAGGCCTTCCAGCGGTGTCATGCCCATGGAGGTTTCGATGGAGCGGCCATATTCCACCGCACACACACTGGCACCATTGCCGAGATGGCAGGTGATCAGTCGCAATTCGCGAATCGGATATCCCAACTCTTTGGCGGCTTGGTGGGCCACATAATTGTGGCTGGGTCCGTGGAAGCCATAGCGGCGAATACCGTGTTTCTCCGCCAGTTCCTGCGGAATGGCATAGTGCTTTGCCCGACGGGGCAGAGTGGCATGAAAAGCCGTATCAAAGACCGCCACGTGCATCAGCTGCGGCCAGTATTCCTGTGCAATGTGAATGCCCTGCAAATTGACTGGATTGTGCAGCGGTGCCAGGACTGAGAGCTCATCAATTGCTTTGCACACTTCATCATCAATCAAAGTGGGTTGACTGAAACGATCTCCTCCATGCACCACCCGATGCCCAATCCCTTTGAGGTTGAGTTCTTTGGTCTTTTGGTACAAAAGCGGCATCGCAAAATGCATCGCCGCTTCCGGATCTGATTCCGGGCAGGCGGTCTCCTCTCCGGTTGACCATTGAATATGGGCCTGTGGCTCGCCCAGACGGGTGAGACGCATGTCAAAAAGGTGTTGCCCGGAGTCCGTGTCAATGACTTCAGCCTTGACAGAGGAGCTCCCGCAATTGATGACGAGAATGTTCATGCTGTGCGATGATTTTTTTATGCATCTATGCGCTCAAACTGGCGCAGGAAACGAATGTCATTTTGAGAATACAGTCGCAGGTCTGGTACACGATAGAGCAATTGGGAAATGCGCTCTACTCCCATGCCGAAGGCATAGCCGGAATACACATCCGGATCAATGCCACAATTGGCAAGTACGTTCGGATCGACCATCCCACAACCCATGATCTCGACCCAGCCAGTGCCTTTGGTCATGCGGTAATCATCTTCGGTTTCCAATCACCACCAAACGTCCATTTCGGCGCTAATTTCGGTAAAGGGAAAATAAGAAGGCCGCAATTTGATTTTTGCCTGCTCACCGAAGATGCGCATCGCAAAGTATTGCAATGCCTGTTTCATATCAGCAAAGCTCACGTCTTTGTCGACCACCAATCCTTCCACCTGATGGAAAAAGCAGTGGGCACGGGCAGAAATGGCTTCATTACGATATACCCGACCCGGAGACAGGATCCGGAAAGGCGGTTCGCCCGCTTCCATGGCGCGGATCTGCACGGAAGAGGTATGGGTGCGGAGCAACCAGTCCGGATCACGATTGAGGAAGAAAGTATCCTGCATATCGCGGGCCGGGTGATTATCCGGAAAATTCAGGGCGGAGAAGTTGTGCCAGTCGTCTTCCATTTCTGGTCCTTCGGCAACGGTAAAGCCAATATCAGCGAAGATCGAGACAATGCGATTGAGGACAATGGAAAGCGGATGGCGGGCGCCGGGTGTATGTGGATCACCTGGCAAGGTGATATCATGCGGACGATTGGACCCGCGAGCAGCTCGTGTGACAGCCGTTTCAAATTCTTTGAGTCGTTCCTGGGCGCGCTGTTTTAGCACATTAAGTGGACGACCCAGGCTTCTTTTCGCCTCACCATCTAAGGCACGAAACTCAGCAAACAGATCATTGATGATCCCTTTTTTATTGGTAAAGCGCCGTTTGTAGGCATCCAATTGCTCCGCAGATTCTGCGGCAAAGGCTTCGACTTCAGCCATTAGCTGTTCAATCTTCTCTTGCATGCGGCAAAGATAGGAAAAAGGTGTTGTCTAAACACTGCACGGATTGGCCATTTGGGTAAATTTTGAACAGAAAACCAGTAGATCCATATTCTGAAATTGCAAATCAGGTTTTTTCCCCATAATTTGAGCTCAACTACAGAATCACACACTAAGCATCCGTTAAGCTGACAACCAAAACGCACATTCCCTTCACACCATTCTTTTTCCTCTGATCCTTCCTCAGCCTGAAAATTGGTATGAGTCGAAGAATCAGGCAGTTCAAACCATCTATTGGTTTACCTGTTTGGAATGGGAGACACTTATATAGAATTCTTTTATCTAAACCCCTTATATGATGAAACAAATCAGAACTCTACTAGGAATGCTGGTGATTGCAGTTGCTATGTCTGGCTGTGCCCTCACCCTGCCTGTTAATGCAACCAGCAACACAGTTGGATCTAAAGTTGGAACCGCCAAAGCAACCGGTTACCTCGGAGTCCTTTTCTTTGATCAGGATGCCAGTATCATGGCGGCTGCAAGAAATGGTGGTATCACCAAAATTTCTACTGTGGACATCAAGTCTACCAGCATTCTCAACATCGTGGTTACGTATGAAACCATCGTAACCGGAGAATAATTTATTCCATTGCGAAGAGGCTGGTCTTTCTGACCGCCTCTTCATACTTTTCAACATGAAGTACTTCACGCTGTTTTCTTTGCTGACTGCTTTTGCCCTCTCATCCTGCCAGCAAGAAACCCCTTCTAACCAGATCGCGTTGTTCAGCGATCGCTGTTTCCGCCTCAATCTCAACGAAGACGTACCAGACATTGATCAGGCGATCGCAGATCGCTACGCAGCCTATTTCAACAATGGACAAAGTCCGGTTCCACTTTTTCGCTACGTTCGGGCAGATAGCTGCGATATCTTTCTGGGGCTTCCGTATGGAAGCACGCTTGACAAATTGATGACAGGCAAACTCATCAACCAGGACCGGGATCTGTTCGGGATAGAAACAGATTCAGCCATCTTTTTCATCAAGCGACATGAATTTGAGCACGAGAGTGTTCGCGAATTTGCCGTCTCTCTCCAGGAAGGTCTTTTCTATGGCATTG
>JBCBZF010000526.1:0-5091 GCA_039815525.1 Bacteroidota bacterium
CAACGATTAACAGGGATGAGGACACATATGCGGTATCCCAACCAGGGCCAGGTCTTTCGTCATCAGCATTCAAACCAGTAATGAAAGACTCAAATTCAAAAGTGGTTCCATTATTGTGGCCCCACTGCCCATAGGCCTGCCAATTCGTTCCACAGACGTACCTTTCTGCATCATCCGGTAATCCATCATTGTCATCATCGACATCATAGGTATCTACAATACCGTCTGCGTCTGTATCCAAACCTTCTCGCCAATCTTGTTCTGCTGTTCCATATCGTACATCAGGATGTGATTCGGCAGTCAGATTTCCATTGGTCGGATTCCGGTTTGTGTCATCATTGTCGAATCCATTCAAAATGCCATCCCCATCATTGTCTCCGGCACCGCTCAAACCAGTGTCCGCGTTGGGGCTGTCATTGCCATCGACAAGGCCATCACCATTGGTGTCATGCCCTTCGATGCTGTCTGCAATACCGTCTTCATCTGAGTCGCTATCCAGATAATCGGCCACGCCATCCCATTCTGTATCAACCGGGGAAATTGGATTACCCGTGACGGCCCCGCAAGGCGCACAGTCTGGATCATAGGCATCATCCAAACCATCACCATCTGTATCATTACCAGCCGGACCGACGTATGAACCAGTGGCTTGTGCTTCTGTATTGTCTACAATTCCATCATTGTCAGCGTCAAGGTCAGATAAATCAATGACCCCATCGCCATCTGTATCCAGGCTTGAGGCGACCCCAGCAGCATTCAGACTCAAGAAATCTGCGTCTGCAAAATTCAGGACGCCATCACCATCAGCATCTCTGCCTGGATCTCCCGATAAGCAGGGGAAATAATCTGGCTCCATGCGTATGGTAGTCTGTATGCCACCGCCAATGTTTCCATTTGCATTGTTACCAAGTATGAGTCTGTCGTTGGAAAAAATCTTGTAATGGCCCGCACCATAGGTGCAACAAAGGCCATCGCCATAACTGTCAAAAATGGTGAAGGAGTACAATCCAAAGTCAGTGCGTAGCGTATCCCGAATCAATTGCTGGGTATTGGTATATGGACCACCACTCATGACAATATTGCCGGCTTCATCTACCAAACGCCAGCTTGTCTCACTGCCATAATCGTCGGTTTGTATTTCCACCACGATCTCATTGCTCATTTCGATGCTATCCAGGCCACAGCTTTCTGTGATGTCCAGGATGCCATCATTGTCATCATCTATGTCCAGGACATCTGGAATGCCATCTGTATCCAGATCCTCAACCGTGGTACAAAAACTAAGCGCCCCCAAACCGGACCCATGAACGGTGCCAGCACTGCAGGCATCACAATCTGACCACACAATTTGAATAGAGGTAATGCCATCAGGATCAGAAAAGTTTACCCCCGCAGTGGCAATGTCAAAATATGCTGCGTTATTGTTGGAGTTCAGAACACCATTGCCCTGATCTTGAAATGATGCATCCCCGACTATGGAAAAGTCAGGATAAATGGTGTTGCCCAAACCATCAGTTGCGGTTACGGTATAATTGTCTCCATTCGGACCCGCACCATTGATATGCATGATGTCAAAGCCGATGGACTGAAGGGGACTGCTGAAACTCAATGCCATGATGATGCCTCCGGCGGAAAAGCCATTGGTGAAATACTGCAAGGCTTCCGTCGCAGAGAACGTCACATCAGTTCCTAAAATCGGTGTTGTGGCACCTCCTCCTCCGTTCCAGCTTCCCAATGCGCTGGTTTCCCCACTGAAGGTCAACGTCATATTGACACCAGACCCATCAATGTTGGTGAAGGTGTTGCTCAGACTGCTGGCAGGCCAGTTGTATTCGTCGCCAGCTGCCGGGGAGGATGACCAATTAAATTCATGAACTGAGCCACAGGCTGGCGTTACATGAATTTGACCATGAGTGAGTTTTGGTACGCATACCGAAAGTAAGATGGCAAGCAAATAAGTATGCACGTGGGTAAGCTGCAGACGGCAATTTTTTCGGTACGTACCCAACAAAGTGGTAGAGTTCATATCAAATCCTAAGCAATTTTTCGTACTGATAAATACATTTATTGTATAATACAATTTTACGTATTAAATAAATTTGATCATGTTAGGATTCAATGCAAACCTTACATTGGCATGTCGCTGGTCGAGAATTTAGGTTTGTTTACCGTGAATAGGGGTTTTTCCTCGATAAATGATTGAGCGTAGAATTGGATGGAAAGGCAGGAAGTTGTCTGGGAATAGGGATCGTGAGTTTGGCGTCTGTGAGGGAATGCATGAAAGCAATGATTGCTTTTTGTTCCGATTTGCTAAGGTTAAGCGGCTCTGAGGAAAGCGTTTGATGCGGAATATTGAGTCCCATGCCATTCCCGCCACCCTGATTGTAAAAATCCATCACTTCAGCCAGGTTGTCGTAGATGCCATTGTGCATATAGGGAGCCGTTTCAGCAGCATTCCTGACCGTAGGGGTTTTAAACGAATATAGGTAGTGCGCTGCAAACTCGTGTGGCCGTCCATTGGCGATTCTGCCGCTGTCCGGGTCAATTTTCTGGCCTGCTTTGGTGGCCGGAACGCCCAGAACTTCCGTTTCGTTTTCTTCAAATTCTGGTGGAACAAGGCCATTGAACAGGGGGGCAAAGTGGCAGGTGCCACAAGCCGCTTTCCCCATAAACAGATTGAAGCCCTGTAAGACCTTCGGAGCAATCTTATCTGTATCAGCCCGCATATACTGATCAAAAGGACTGTTGAAACTGCGTATCTCCTTGACATAGGATGCCAGTGCCGTGGTGATGGAAAATTGGTCAATTTCTTTAAACCAGGGTATGTCTGCAAAGGCTTCCTTAAACAAGTTTTGGTAATTCTGGCTGGTGGATAATTTTTGTCCTACAGCAGAGAAATCTGCGTGGAATTCCTGGGTGCTGCTGAAAACATCCTGCATCTGTGTTTCCAATTTGTCAGCCCGCAAATCATAAAAAAATCGATTGGAATACACTGCATTGAGCAGGGTAGGCGCATTGCGTTGGAGGCTGCTTTCCCCATCATTGGCCAGGCTTTTCTGTTTCCCATCCGTAAATGCAAGCTGAGGCTGATGACAACTGGCACAGGATAGTTGATTGTTGGTCGAAAGCGCTGGCTCAAAAAACAAATAGCTGCCGAGCTCTCTCAGTTTTGGGTTGTCGTAGGCTTCGGTAAGGAAACTAAAGTAATATGGATTTAAGAAGTCATCAGAAAAAGGACTCTCGCCAGTGTAGTTGATGCTTTGATGCGGGCGGGTAATCTCATTGAAAGATTCGATCCCCATGGAGGCTTGTAATCTAAGCAGGTCCTTGTACAATGGATTGATGCCTGAGCGAATAAAATCTGCCCGGTCAAAACTTTCAAAATCTTTTGCAGTGCTCAGCAGCCGAATGCTCAACCGAAAAGCGGCTTCCAGCCTCCGAACAGTGGCTTGGGCTTCTGCACGTCCGCTTTGGTCTGCATGCTGAAAAAAAGCACTCAGGTCGTTTTGTAGACTCTCCAGAGAAGTCTGGGCTTCCGGTAAAGCCTGTAAACTCCCCGGGGTATCATATCCACTGATGCCAAGCGCCATGATTCTGATAAGCTGAAATCTAGTGGCTTCAAAAACCATTCGCTCATTGATATAGCGGTTCTTTTCATATTGTAGCAGATCTGGTAACAACTTTTGGAGGGTCTTGATCTTTTGTTGTAAAGGTGCTCTGTCGATTTCTTCTTCCATGACCATTTCGTCCATGACTTGGAGGCCTTCTGGCTCAAGAATCAACAAATCCCGCCCATTTTGGCGAATGACCGGCAAAGGAGCACCGTTGAGATATTTCTTCACTACTCCCTCATCAAAATATGCAATCAGATGTTCCAGCCTTTTATAAGACAATCGACAAGCTTTATGAGCGAGGAAAATCTCTTCCTGGCTGCCATTGCTGACTGCCGTCTCATATTCAGTCAGGGACTGCCGGAATGCATCAAGATTGCTGCGATAATGATCTTTCACCTGCTCAACCGGAGAAGTCATCTGAAGAAAGCCCGCGCCCGCTGCAGCGACGAACAAAATGAGGATAGTGATAAAGTATTTTCGCATAATTACTGCCAGTCCCAACCAACCAAAACCCATTCTTCCTGGTCATGGTATCGGTGAAATTCCTGAAAACCTACTTTTTGATGGGCCCGCAATGAACGCGGATTACGAGCCGAAATTTCGGTGATGATACAGTCAAAGCGTGGCGCCATCTGCTGTTTCAGCTCTTGATAGAGGCCAGTAAAAACACCTTGACCACGGTATGCCTTTGCAATACACACCTGTCCCATGACGAACCATGTCTGGTCGCTGAGTAGACGTTTCTGAAAGGAAAGTTGTCGAAGCTTTTCAAACATGGAAAACAAAATTGGCAGGCGGTCTGACATCTCCGGAAGCATGACCAAGGTATAGCCGATAATTTGAGAGCCTATGCGAGCAACAATGTGCGGATGGGGATTGTTCATCTCCCGCAATAGCTCCCAATCGTGTACAGCGGTTACAAAACCTTCTTTCTCCAATTCTTCTGCCGAAATATTTGCAGTCAGGTTATCCGTTTGAAGCTGAAGGATTTGTTCGAGGTCTCCGGGCTGATTGGCCAATCCATAGCAAATATCCATACGCATTCAAGGTGCCAATGATTCCACGCTTTCCTGTAAATGCTCCAGCAAAGCTTGTCGGTTTTTTAAATGTACGAGATTTTCAAATGGAATGGGATCTCCAATCTGGATGCTGATCCGGGTACCCATTTTGTTGCGGGCCTCGTGGAGAAGAAGCCCAAGTCGCAAACTGAGGCTGAGTCGACTGGCCAGTTGAAACAAAAAACTATTTTGCCCTTCTACATAAACCGGGAGGACTGCGGCCTGACTTTTTTGAATCAATTTTGCGGTAAAGCGTTTCCAGGGCAATTCTTCTGCTTTGCCAAAGACATTTGGAGCTGTGGCGACACCGCCGGATGGAAATATGACCACCGCTTCACCTGCGGCAAGTCGTTTTTCTGCTTTCTGACGGGTAGCAATGTTGGTTCGCAGGGCTGACTTTGTTTCTGCAAAATCAATCG
>JBCBZF010001011.1:0-2654 GCA_039815525.1 Bacteroidota bacterium
AACGCAGCGTTCGAAAAATTCAAAGGCGGAGAAGAAAACGCATACTAGACCGTTCAATTTATCGTTAGACTTCCACTTACCAACTTTCTAATATTCATGACTTCCGCTCCCACTTCATCCCTTGTTGATGGCGCAATGAACCAAAAGGAAATTGTCAGAATCCTCAATGTGGACTTTCACAATTTTACCTTTCAGGGCCTTCTGGATGAATTGGAAGCAGGGGTCATTTTCACCCCCAATGTGGACCATCTGATGAAGCTGCAGAAAGATCAGTCTTTCTACGACATTTATCATCAGGCAGACTATCTGGTTTGCGACAGCCGCATCATTCAGGCCGTTTCTGGTCTGGTTTCTCCCGCCAAAATCAAGGAACAGATTGCTGGTTCGGATTTCTTTCCAGCTTACTGTCATTATCACCGCGACAACACCGACAATGTCAAAGTGTTCTTGCTGGGCGGAACGGAAGAATCAGTGGTGCAGGCCCAAAACAACATCAACGCCAAAGCTGGCAATGACGTGGTAATTGGAGGCTATTCCCCTCCTTTTGGTTTTCATACCAATGTAGAGGAAAATCAGAAAATCATTGACATGATCAAGGATTCCGGTGCCACTGCTCTGGCAGTCGGTGTGGGTGCGCCCAAGCAGGAAAAATGGATCATGGCCAATAAACACCTCCTTCCCGGAGTCAAAGTCTTTTTCGCCATCGGGGCGACCATCGATTTCGCCGCCGGCAACGTGAAGCGTTCGCCTAAGTGGATCACCAAAATCGGCATGGAATGGTTCTATCGCATGATGCAGGAACCAGGCCGGATGGTCAAACGCTACCTGATCGACGATCTGCCGTTCTTTTACTTATTGCTGAAACAACGGCTGGGAACCTACCGGAATCCCTGGGGATAGTTTAACATCCTTTCCGCCTAACGCCCCTTCAATCCCGATGCATCGGGAGGCAGGCAAATCGTTAGCCCCTTTGAAGGGGCAATGGCACGAAAGGGATGTTACCGGGTGATCATCAAACGATTCGTTTTCTGGAATACATGTCAGCCCGATTAAAACGTCAGGGGCTTGCAATGATCAAGCCATGCCAAAATTCATGATTTGAGGCTAAGCAAAAGATGGCCTAACTTGCGCATCCCTATGAAAGAGATGCAGCAAATCCGGTCCATCATCCAGGCTTCTATCGATGCAAAAGCAAAGATGCTCAGCAATCAGACACTGCTGAACGTATTGGAGGCCTCGGTTGACACTGTATCGAACTGTCTGGCCAGTGGCGGAAAAGTTCTCCTTTGTGGCAATGGTGGCAGCGCAGCAGATGCACAGCATCTCGCAGCGGAGCTGGCCGGAAGGTTTTATCTGGATCGACCGCCGCTCTTTGTCGAAGCCCTGCATGTCAATACTTCTTCTCTGACCGCTGTATCCAATGACTATGGATACAAAGAATCATTTCGGAGACTGGTTCAAGCCAAAGGGAAAAAGAATGATGTCTTGATCGGTTTGTCTACCTCAGGTAATTCCCCCAATGTGGTCCTGGCGATGCAAGCTGCAAAAGAGTTGGGCATGCACACCATTGGGTTGACGGGGGCCAAAGCAGCAAAAATGGACACTTTGTCTGACCATTTACTCAAAGCCGAGGCCACAGACACTGCCCGCATCCAGGAATGCCATATCCTGTTGGGTCACATTTTGTGTCAATTGGTCGAAGCACGTCTTTTTGGGGACAAAGCTTAGCCACAACAGACCTAAGGCAAAATCGTCTTTGCCAACTCATTTCCAGCCATTTACTTCAGTTTCAGCATTGTATTCATCCAATAAAAGGTGAACAATGAGCCTTGTTGTTTTTCGTGAGGAGATCACGCAGATTCGGCCCGACCGTTCATGGACCGTATTTATCGATCGGGACGGCGTAATCAACCAAAAACGGGACAATGACTATGTTCGAAACTGGTCACAATTTACTTTTATCAAAGATTCGGTAGTCGGACTACATGTTCTTTCAAAAATTTTCGGGCGACTGATTGTCGCCACAAATCAAAGAGGCATCGGCCGCAAACTGATGACCGAAACGGACCTGGAAGTGGTTCATACCATCATGCTGCAAAAGATACGTGCAGGCGGTGGAAAAATCGACCGGGTGTATCATTGTCCGCATTTGGCGGAAGAAGATACAGAAGGCTGTCGCAAGCCAGCCATTGGCATGGCGCTGAAAGCGCAGCAAGCCTTCCCCGAGATTCAGTTTGCACAGTCGATCATGATCGGAGACGCCCTTTCGGATCTCCAATTTGGTCGCAATGCCGGAATGTGGACAGACTGGGTATCATCAGAAAAAGCGAACGATGCCCTCAGACAATTTGCCGATCTGCAAGTCGACAGCCTCTTTACGTTTAGTAACTGGTTGAATAGGGAAGTATAGAAGATGTTATTCAATTCGATCGACTACGTCATATTTTTTCCGCTGGTAGTAGCCGCTTATTTCGCGCTGCCATCAGTGGTCCGGGCCCTTGGTGGGTTCATTCCTGCTTTTCGGAATCTACAGCCCTTCCAGTCCCGCTGGGTCCTGCTGCTGATTGCCAGCTATTATTTTTACATGTCCTGGAAGCCGGAGTATATCATTCTGATCATCATTTCTACGATGATCGATTACTACGCCGCCATCC
>JBCBZF010000338.1:0-6575 GCA_039815525.1 Bacteroidota bacterium
CAAAAACACCCCTCTGAAATCAGAGAGGTGTTTCATATTTTTATCTGAGATCCTGCTTAAGCCAATGCTTCCTTCACGCGGGCCGCAGCCTGCGCCAGGGTGATGGCAGAAGTCACTTTCAGACCTGATTCATCGATGATCTTGGCGCCCAATTCAGCATTGGTGCCTTGCAGACGCACAATGATCGGAACCGGAATCTCACCAATGTTTTTGTAAGCTTCCACAACCCCATTGGCAACGCGGTCGCAGCGTACGATGCCACCAAAGATATTCACCAGGATCGCTTTTACATTGGGATCTTTCAGGATGATGCGGAAACCTTTTTCAACCGTTTCAGCACTGGCACCACCACCTACGTCGAGGAAGTTAGCAGGCTCTCCGCCAGAAAGCTGGATCATGTCCATGGTTGCCATGGCCAGACCAGCACCATTCACCATACACCCAACGTTTCCGTCCAGTTTGATATAGTTGAGGTTAAATTCTGAGGCTTCGACTTCGAGTGGATCTTCTTCGTAGATGTCTCGGAGATCTTCGTAATCTTTGTGGCGATACATCGCATTGCCGTCGATGGACATTTTGCAGTCTACGGCAATCACTTTGTCATCCGAAGTTCTCAGCATGGGGTTGATCTCCAACAGCTCTGCGTCAACTTTGGTGTAGGCATGGTAGAGCTTAGCGATGAACTTGGTGGCGCTTTTGAAAGCGGCACCCGTGAAGCCCAGTTTGTAAGCGACCTTACGGATCTGGAATCCGCGCAGACCAACGGCCGGATCAATGTGCTCGGTAACGATGGCTTCGGGATTGGTTTCAGCCACTTCCTCGATGTTCATGCCTCCTTCGCTAGAGGCGATGATCACGTCCTTACCGGTTTCGCGGTCGAGCGTGATACTGAAATAATATTCCTTGGGATCGTTTTCGCCGGGATAAAAAACATCCTGCGCAATCAAAACTTTGCGCACCAGCTTGCCCTCCGGACCAGTCTGATGGGTAACCAGCTGCATCCCGAGGATGTCATCGGCAATGGTTTTGACCTCGTCCAGAGATTTGGCCAGCTTGACGCCACCACCTTTTCCGCGCCCTCCAGCGTGGATCTGGGCTTTGACGACAAACCATTTGCCGTCGGGGCCATCTTCGTACAAGGTTTTGGCAAGTTCGTGGGCTTCTTCTACGGTGTCAGCAACAACACCTTCCTGGATGGGTACGCCAAAGCTTTTGATGATCTCTTTGGCCTGGTATTCATGTAATTTCATGCGCGGGGATAAGATAATCTTCCGGGCGCAAAAATAACTTTGGTACGGCAGATTTCAAACCTTCTTGAGAAGCTTTTATCTTTCCTGTGCAACCTTTAACAAATATCATGAAATCACGCACACATTTTTCTCTGCTGCTTTGTTTTTTTCTACTCCTTTTTAGCGGCTGCAACCTCATCAAAAGCAATTCCATTCTGGACATTTTTGCAGCCAATTATCAGGTTTTGCAGGAAAGTGTCAGTCAGTTTGAAACCCAAAATGAAAACTTCCGCAAGCAACTCAATCAAAATGAATCAATCGGTTCGGATCTTCGGAAAGCACTTGAAGAAACGGAAAGTGCAAGCGGGCGCATCAGGCTCAAGCTCACCGAACACAGCCAGAAACTCCGGGAACTGACCAATATGGACACTCCCAATGAGGCGCAGGATTTGGACGGTAGCTCTGCAAACAAGACGTATTGGCGGGATCAGGATCAGGATCAAGCCCCGCAATTGTTCGGGCAGCTTCGAGAGTTTGAAGAAAGCCTGAGAAACATCAAAACCATTTTCTCTAAAAAGAATCTGCGCCTTCCTGAACAGTTCCAGGCAGAAGTAGACGAAGCCAAACTCTCGGAAGGCACCCTGATCAGTTCGCTCTGTTTGGTTGAAGGTCTCAAATTGTATGTTCTGCAAAGTGAAAGGGAGCTGCAAATGGCAGTCAACCAGGAAGTAAATGTCTTGAGTTATGCGCCCGAAGGGGTTCAATTGCTGAGTCTGCCAGTGTCGAATGTTGTTCCAGTAGGTGCATTTTTTGAGACACGGTTAGCGATTGGTCGCATTGATCCCAATCCGAAGGTAATTTTCAACTCTGTACACGGTACCTTTGACCAGGACAAGCCTTTCAGTGAAACTACCCTCCGCATTGGTGCAAAAGGTTCCTTCATTCCCAAAAATCAGACAATCGGTAATCAGACGTTTCAGGCAAATGCCAGTTACATAAACGAAAAAGGTGAGATGGACGACCTCACGCTGGAAGGAGAATTTCAAGTCCATCAACCAGCCATCGTCGTGACTTCAGGCAGTGTCCAGATTCTGTACCGTCAATGCGGAAATGACCTCAACATCGATGTGCCCATGCTGGGCGATCAGTACAACCCGAACATCATGGTAACCAAGGCGACGGTCAGTGCCAATAAGATTTCACCCAAAAAGGTTCGCATTGCCCCTGTCGCAAAGACCTGTCGCGTAACCGTCAGCAGCTTCACCAATGGACAAAACATTAAAATCGGTGATCTTGATTACCGTGTGATCAAACCTCCCAAACCGACCATCGAATTGGCCATCAATGGGAAAATCACCGACGGCTTGAATCCACTCCCCACCAACAGTCGCGTTAAGGTCAGGTTGGCGCCGGATGCAGACTTCAAAGCAGCGATGCCTGAGGACGCCAATTACGGCATTGCCAGCATTGAGGTTTTGGCGCAACTGTCGCTCGGTCCCCCCCAGCAAGTCAACAATATTTCCACCTCAGGTAAAGATGCAACCAAATCGATCGACGTCTCCCTGGGTGAAAAAGTCTTGCAATCAAAACCGGGCACCAGAGTGTTCATCCGTCTCAATGAGATTTATCGCAAAAACTTTCGGGGACAAAAAATCCCGGATAAACGCTTTTCCGCGACGGAACGAACAATTGCACTCACCCTTCGATAAAGAAGAAAGGGAGTCAGGTCTGGGCCTGCTCCCCTATCCAATCAAATGTTCATCACGAATTCTTTTTTCGTGGTCGTGCTATATCGCTGCGGCGGCCAGATCTGCCTGGCTGCGCTTGCGGAGTTTGTACAGGATAATCAGGTTGGTAAAGTGCATGGCACCAAGGACCAGGAGAATCATTCCCAGTTTGTAACTCAATTTTTCCATCAGATGCTCTGCGCTCAGAATGTCCATGCCGATGTACATGCTCAAACTGACGTAGCCCACATTGATCAAATAAAATCCCACCAAGAGTAATTTATTCACACTGTCAGCCAATTGAACATTGCCCCGGAAAATGTCCAGAAGAAAGGCGCGTCCATTGGTAAAAAGCGTACGGCCTACCCAGGCGGTAAGCCCAATACTGATGATGAGGTAGAGGAGATAGGTGATCAGTGTGAGTGTCATGGCAAATGGTTTAAAGGTTTGACTTAACAATTCATATCTTTCAATATATACTGAAAGTTTAGAAAAAAGGTTACGCCCGCACTTTATTTGTTAGGGGAAATGGTGGATGGATTGTTTTATTGATGAAAAGAATGGCGGAAAGAAATAAGTTTCGAGCCAGCGCGTTTTTATGATGAAGGTTGGATTCGGTGGGGAAAAGGAGTATCTTTTTCTTTATCCCAACGAAACAACTTTCATGGAAATGGCGAAAATGAAACCGCAGATCGCGAATCATTTTCTGTCTTTAGCCTTTTGATGAGGCGGCTGGTATACTCAGCTGCCGTCAAAGATTCCTTATTTTTTTTAGCCGCCTGATGAGAGAGAGATGCACCAGCGTCTCTCTTTCGTATTATATGAGAGTGGTTGGGGATTTTTCTTTTTCCCAGATCACCGATTTTGAAGGTATGCTGGTAAGTGGGATCCTGGAATTTTCTCTGGGCTTTTTACTTTTGAAATAAAAAAGCGCCCGAAGCTCTTTCACAAGCTTCGGGCGTCCATCTATCTCTTAGGATCAGCTTATTTCAGAAACTGATAGGTCAAGCCAATCGCCAGCACATTCTGAAACTGGGTACGTGGCCCAGTTGCACCAGTCGCAGCACCATTGTCATCAACCAAAGCAAATTTGATGTCATCATCATAGATCAGATTGGTGGTAAAGGTTACCGCCAGCCAATCATTGACCTTCGCAGTGGTGATCGTTTCCCAGTTGACATCAATGTTACCAGGATTTTCGAGATAGTTTGAAAAGAAGTTTGCGGTAGATTGGAAGATGATATTTTTCGCAATTTCATCTTTAAATCCAACCCTCAACAAGGATCCCAATTCATAGCGAAATCCATCTCCTTCCGGGTTATAGATTGGTTGAAATTCTTCTACCCCCACAAAAGTCATTTTGGAGTTGACAGGAGAGTAATAAATGGTCAGCTTGTCATTGGGTTGATAATCCAAACCGACACTGAAATTCAGATAAGCCGGTGCAAAGAAATCAGAAACTGTGTCTGCAGGGATGGTCGTTGGCGAGTTGGCGTCAAAGGTAAAACCATCAGCAAACTGCGTCCGGAAATTGAGCAAGCTGGACAGAAAGAGTTTTTCGGTCAGTCCATATCCATACTTGGAATTCAGTTCAATCCGGTCAGCATTCTTGATAAATGGATTGTCATTGGCTCCCTGGCTAATGGCGCCATATTCCAGGGCCAGATCATTCTGCCAGGAAGTTTTGGCTTCCTTATAATTGGCAAACAAATTCACTCGGGCAATAAAAGACCGGGCATTGATGCCACCAGCCTGCCAGTAGGTACTGAGACTTGTATTCGTGAAGCCCAGACTGGCGACCCCTCCGGTTTTCCAGGCCGTATCTGCGGGTGCATCCTGTGCGGAAAGCGAACCAATCATCAGGAGCATTGCAAAGAATGAAGTCAAAAGCTTTTTCATAGAGAGTAATTCAATGTGTTTGTATAAAAACGGAAATTGAGTTATTTGGTCAAACACCCGCAAATTGAGACGGGCGAAGATGGGTAAGTCACCTGTTATTTTATGGAAGACGGAAAGATTGTCATATTTCTGGTGGTGGCGGTTGTGGTGATTGGGCTCATCCAGCTCACCCATGCCCAGGCCGAAGGGAAAAAGATCACACCGGAACGAGTCCGGGAGTTTTTGCTCATCATCGGCATAACCGGCGGCGTTTTGCTCGCAGGAAAAATCATCATGAACCTTGTGATGAGATAAAACACGCAGGTGAATCAACCGCCAAATAATTTGCCGAACAATCCTTTTTTGCCTTTTTCTCCACCTCTGGCTTTCTTCACTTCTCTGCGTTCACCTAAGTCTTCAACGGAGTCTTCCAGGGCTTCAATTAAAAAGGTATCCTCAGAGCGACGCGCCAATTTGAGGGCCTGCTGAAAACTTTCATACGCATCCAGCCATCGAAGCTGGTTTTGTTGAACCGCTCCAATCTGCTGGTAACAGCGGGCTGCCTCTGCGGGTTCATTCTCTTCCACCAAGGCCGCCGATGTTTCATAGGCTTTGATGGCTGCATCTAATCCACCAATTCTTTCCTGCAAGCGCCCCATCTGCTGCCAGATGGCCGCACGAACCTCGGTTTTGTCCTCAGCCATCAATTGTAAAGCCTTCTGGAAATGCCAGACTGCCTTTTTCCATTCACGCGCTTCCGTCATACAGACTCCCAACAGCCGATGGGCTTCGGCCTGATGTACCTGATCCTCTGCCTCATTCAGCTTTTGCAGCGCCTTTTCCAAACTGTCTACTGCCTGACCCATGTCCTGTTCACGCGCCTGTAAGCGGCCGCTATGCAACAATGCCAACCCAATCAGACCATCATGCTGATGGGCCTGACCAGACGCAAGCGCTTTTTCGAGACAAGCTTGCGCATCCTGCTCGCGGTGATTATCGATCAGAATCTCTGCCAATTCAATGAACTTCTCTCCTTGCTCAATACCCCTTGCCTCTTTGACCGCCGGCATGAGCGATTGAACCCTTGCTAAATCATCAGGCTGGTCTGATTCTGAAACGGACAAAGAAATGAGTCTGGCAGCGTCCAGCAAGGAAGCTGCCCCAGCCTGAATTTCTCGCAACAAGTAAGATGGCATCCAAATCAGATGGCAAAAGGGAAACTGAGTGGACAGCTTATCAGCAGTCTCTGCCAATTGTGTCATGAGTTTACCTTCTCCATTGATGGCCTCTACCAATAGGCTCCCTTCAAGGTGAATGCTATGTACGACCCGCCCTGTAGCCTGCTCATTCAGCAATTCAGCAGGTAGTTTTTCTTGTAAGACTTCAGAGAGATTTTGGACAAAGGTTTTACTCAGATCCAAAACCAGATGATCGTTTTCAGCCCTTTCTCCTAAAACAAATTCAATCGCCTGATCTCTCAGGCTCACTTCATCTGCCTCAATCAGAATCAGGGGCGTGTTTGCATCAATCGCATCGAGAAGGGGTTGAAATACGGTTTGAGAGGTATGAGACGCACTTTCCATGGCATCAAATGTACGGATCTTTTTCTGAAGTCAGCAGCATTAGCTATGGTCATTCAATAGTATTACTACTATATTTGCACGCATTAAAACCAAAGGAGATAGTATTCGTTATATTGTTTGTCCCGTGTTTTGGGCTCGCGTCAACGTGGGGCAGGTTG
>JBCBZF010000722.1:0-3869 GCA_039815525.1 Bacteroidota bacterium
CGATAGCTATTGCGATGATAGGTTGGCCAGGGGGAATCAGCGAGAAAGGGATTGCGGGGAGGATCGTTTGGACAAAAGTTGTCTTGAGCGGATACGATAGAGTTGGACAAAAGGAGGATCAGAAAGAAACAGTAGAATCTCATCATGGAAACAATCATTTAATCTACTCCCAGGACAGATAAGTTTTGCGATACCCTTACGTCATCTTTTTTTAATAAAATCGTTCTGCTGTAAAAAGGTTGAGGAAATGGCTGACGACCAAGCCCAATAGGTTGTATGGAAAAGAAAAAAGGACGATGAGCCAACCAAAGGTGAAACCGAGGTCAAAGCCACGTGAGAAAAGTTGTTCGAACCAATTGGCGGGGAAATATCCGGCTTGCATGTCATGATAGACCCAGAGGAGACTTCCCAATGGGGTGGCGAGCATAAGAGACAAAAGAGCGATCAATATGCTGGAAACAATTTGTCCGGGTAGTTTCTGCTTTAGAAATCGCTCCAGAAAAAAACTACCAATCAACCCATAGAAAAAACAGGGAATGGCAATGTACAGCAAGGGATGTTGTTCGTGATACAAAAACATCCGAAACCACCGGCCAAATACCGGCCAATCATCCAGGATTAGGTTCAGTAGGAAATAGCCTCCTACTGCAGTGGCGTAACTGCTGATCCAAAGGAAGAGAATCGCTTTGAAGGAAAAATATTGTTTCATGGCGTGGGCAAGGTAAAAACCAAATTGTGCTTATCCTGAAAAACGATCTCCAACTGCGGATATTTTCGCTGATAGGGCGGAAGATCAGCAACTGGGATCACATACAAGATTCCAGCTACCAGTTCTGCGGTCATAAGTTTGGGGTTGAGCTGTGTTTCGGGCTGGAGAAAGTGAGTGCCCAAAAAGCGTTTCATCGGGCTGCGACTACTAAAAATGATGGGCTTTGATGAGGTGAAAACAGATTGATTCTGAATGAGAAAAGGATCTTGTTTTTCAGGAATGCTGATGTCCCATATTCTTATGCCAAGTGTAAGTAGAAAAACGACGGCAAATACATACGGAAGCCAGGATCGTTTGTCCCAGTACCACACTATCATCCCCCAGAGATTGATGGCCAGGAAAGGCCAGACCGGTGCCATATACCAACTTTTTTTGGTCGCGGTGAGACTGAGGAAAACCGCCAGACTCAGCCAAATCAAAAGTGAGTAGAGGTGGAGATGCCCCTTATCATCTTTCGTGAAAATACCTGTAAGACGGCCTTTGAAGAGGGAAAAGAGCAGCAAAGCATAACCCACATAATTCCACAGATTGAATTTTGCATCCAGAACCAAGGGAAAGAAAAAGATCCCATACTGATCATCTTCATGGCCCTTTTGTAGAAAACGGTCCAGAATATCATAACGCAACATGGTTTCCAGACTGTTTTCTCCCATGAAAGGGCGGTCTGGAAATGTCTGGCCATAGCGTAGACTGAGCCAAATCCAACTGCCCACCAGGCCCACAAAAAACAGGCTGCCAATCCAGAGCTGGGGCGTCATCAGAATATGACGAAGTTTTTTTCTAACCATGAGGTAAATGAGCCAGGCCGGAACAAAAATCAAGGCAGTCGGCCCCTTTGTCCAAAAAGCCAGGCCAAGAAAGATGCCCAACCAGATACCGTGCTGTTTTTCTCCAAAATCGGCCAATCGCAGGAAGTGCCAGGAGGCAATCATCATCCAGCAAACCAGCAAAGCATCCGTGTCCCCACTGCGGCCAACATGATCCCCTATCAGACCTTTAACAGACAGAAGGATACAACAGCTGAAAAAGGCAAACCGTGGTCCTTTGTACATCGCAATGCTGCGAAATACGAAGCCGAATGCCACGATCATGGCCAATGCAGAAGGCAGGCGTAGGGCAAAGGCATTGGTGCCAAAGAGTTTGTAAGAGGCGGCAACGGCCCAGAGGGCCAGTGGCGGTTTGGCAAACCAGGCTTCAGGCTGTCCGCCAAAAAAGTAATTCAGCCAGTCGCCACGCTGCAACATTTGTAAAGCCAGTTCGCCATGTAGCGATTCGTCCCACTCCATCAAAGGGTGAGCGCCCAATCTAAACAAACTGAAAAATGCTGTCATCACCATCATCAGCCAAAAGCTCCGGCGCGGATGTTCCGGAAGATCAGACAGGATACGGATGTAGCGTTGGGCTTGCATGACGGAGTGAAGTTAGCGGTGTGCGCGTATTTGCCCAAAAGATCACCTTATTCTTATTCGTCATCCACTTCCTCCCAGCGATACACAATTTTCCGGATGGCGTCGCAAGTATCCTGATAAAAGCTTTCAAAAACCGGATCAAGCTGAGAGAGTTGATCCAGTGTCTGCTTGGCAGTTCGATAGGCCGCGTCCGCCTCCATTTGCTTCTGTGGAGTTACCTCAATGAAACGCTTTTTGGCCAAGCCTAGCAACTTCTTTTCTTCTCTGATCCCAATCCAGCTGTCTGGCTGTTGGGACTGGTTCAGAATGCGCATCACCAACTCAAAGTTGGGTTTGGAAAACTCTTTATTGGTCGAAAAAATGTTGGTGATAAATTCCTTCAGGGCATTGTCCCAACTCCCGACGCGATCGGTTTGGGGGTGATGCAGGATAATACTGTAGAGCAAATGGCTACACAAATCAGCCGTTTGCGGACGACCGACCAAAGGATGTACCTGAAAAAGCTCTGCTTTAGAGGTCTTCAGTCCATTGAGGAATGATTTTTTACCTGAAAAATGCCATACCTCAATTTGTTGACGGGCCAGAAGATCAAGCAGGCAAAAACCGATACCTTCATACACCAACTCCCGCCATTGGGCGTCATATTTCGGATACTGATGCTGACTGTAAAAGGAAATGGGGAGCAGCATTGGGTCCTGGACAGTGGAGAGTCTTCTGCCCCAATCCATTCTACCCTGAAATGTGAGGGTCTTTTTATAGAGGTGAAAGCCGCGTTTGGGCCACCCGATCGTAATATCAGAGGTATCCGGATTGCTGTCCATTGCTCGAAAGATAGGCCTTTTCGATCGAATCTTTTGCTTTATGCAGAGTCTTCGCGAGAGAGAATCTCTGCTTTTACAAATCCTTTGAACTGCTGATAAAAGAAATTGAAGGACGGGTCAGTTGCATAAAGTCTGGTCAACTGATCTTTCGCCTTTCGGTAAGCTTCTCTGATTTTCTGGGGATGGTTGACTGTTAAGACATAATCAAAGGCTTTGAATGCGTTCCATTTGGGTGAAATCTCCTGGAAATGAAGCTCCGGCTCCAGGCTTTGACTGATTGTCAATAGTCTGTACTGGAAGTATTGGGCAGGTTTGATAAGGTTAATCTGTTCCTCAAAAATGGTGTCAAAGTAATCCCGCAGGCAGGCTTTCCAGCTATCGAGGTTTCGTTCATGAGGCGGATGCATCATGACTCGTTCCAGGATCATGTCTACGTCCTGGGCCGCTTGTAATGGGCTCGTGAGGCAAAGTTGAAATACATGTGCTTTTGTCTGGCCAAAATCATTGAAGTATGATTCCCGAAGGCTAAGTCTTTGGAAATAAATCTGTTTTGTCGCCAGCAAGTGGAGGAAGGAAAAGATGATGGATTCACTGGCAATCCTGATCCAATCGGTTAGCGAATCATTGCGCTCATTGCAGTGGTGGTAAGCAATGGGCAAGACGGCTGCAAACGGAATGGGCTGTAGCTCTTTTCCCCACTCTAATCTCTCTTCATTGATGACTGTGCGCTGGTAGACATAAAAAGGCCCTTTGCCAGGCCATCTACGATGGTACACCACTGTGTTTTCTTCGTTGAGCATATCGGAAGTTCGTGAATTTACGCAGGATTATCACGAATCGGTTCGATACTGAACGTGAAATGCTTTGGGA
>JBCBZF010001201.1:0-2004 GCA_039815525.1 Bacteroidota bacterium
ACACATCCAGTTCCTGTTCATATCCGATGGCCCAGAATGCACCAGTAATCGCAGCATTGCCGACTTTGGATTTGACTTCCATGTATCCATTGAGAAACCTTTTCCGGGTGATCACACCAGCAGTGGTGATGGGCAATTTGTCTCCTTCGAAAACACCATAGGCCTCTGCCCCACTCTCTTTGTATCCTTCCTGATCAAAAGGGAAATCGGGTTCCCATTGGGTACGGAGTTTCAGTTTGCCGTCTTCAACAATGACATTGTGCGGGGCAAACTGGGATGGTGCACGGCCTTTCCAGATGTAGTAATTACCATTTTCGCCTTCAATCATCCACTTCTCCGGGTCCAGCGCATCCCCTTCAAACTCATCGCTCAGATCCGCATTGAGCACCCAGCCCTCTTTATTTTGAGGATCTGAAGCCGGATAAAAATCGGTGGGTTTTCCATTGGGTGCCTTGGCAACATGGCAGGAGAGAAACCAGCAGGAAAGCAGCAGGACCTGAAGCCGTATCACATTTGATGTATCAAAAAGTGTGTTCATGTTTAAGGTTTTGAGTAGTGGGTTTCCGCTCGCTTTGTCGAGGGAAAGAAAGCCTTTTCAGCTGTGTCCGAATGATTGGGTTCAGTTTTGTTGCCCCCAGACAACCGGCAGAAAAACGCTCATTTCCGCCAGACCCCGATTGCTCCAGGCATAATAGGGCACAAACTGGCAAGCATGTTTGGTCCAGGAAGGGTCAAGAAGCTTTCGGTACATGGCATTTCCCTGATCGGAGCGTATCAAAACATTGCCGTGGATGGTGGATAGTCCGCCCAAAAAAGCAGGCTGCGATTTGACTGTCAGTTCGGTCGAAGCATCCAGATAGACATCCAGAATGCTCGTATTCTCAGGAAGATCCGGTGTTTCAACACAATAGACGACCGGCCCCCTTTTGACCGCTACATGGTTGCGGATTTCTTCAATCCGGGGATGGCCCTCCATCAGATTGACTGGCATCGGCATATCGATGATGATTTCATCCTCTGGCTGCCAGCTTCTCTCGATTGTAAAGAAAACGCCCGCCTGCACATTTTCTTCGAGCGCTTCGCCATTCAGATAAATGGTGGTATGCTCAGCCCAGTCCGGAATCCGGAGTTGGATATCAAAAGGCGTAGGGTGACAATGTTCGATGGCCAATTTGACTTTCCCTTCCCAGGGGTACATTGTCTCCTGTTGCAGGCGAAGTGTTGAGCCATCCCGCAATTGCGTGTCCAGCGTATTGCTGCCATAAAGATTGACACTCAGCCCGGTTTCGGTCAGACTATAAGCCCAGCGAGACACTTTTGCAATGGTCCGAACCAGGTTGGGTGGGCAGCAGAAGCAGGGCAAATAAGGTTCCCGCTCCGGTGTCTCAGTAGCACTTTCATGCGTATGATACTCTCTTGAGTGATGGACCATTCGTAAGGGATTGGTATAGAAATAACTTTTGCCTTCAACGCCAATGCCTGATAAGACACTGTTATACAGAGCCTGTTCAATCACATCTGCATACTTGGATAGACCATGAATCTCCAGCAGGCGATGGCTAAACAGCGCATTACAGATGTTGGCGCAGGTTTCATTGTAGGCGGTCAGATTGGGCATCATATAGTCATCGATGAAACCCTCCTCTATTTTGTCCCGGTTTGAGGAAGCGCCATAGTGCGTTTGCCCAACCGCGCCTGTGAGGTACATTTTCTTTTGGGTAATGTTCTCCCAAAGGCGATCCAATGCTTCCAGCAGCGCCTTTTCTCCCGTCTCTGCATAGACATCAGCCGCCCCGGCATAATAATACAGCGCCAAAACGGCATGGCCTGCCGCTTCGGAGGCGTCCCGCAGGGGCACTCTTTCCTGGACCATGTCGCCGATGGGATAACCTTCGGTGGTGGGATGGTGCGCGACTGCATATTTCCCTCTCCGGTTAATGAACCTTTCCGCCAGAGACAGATACTTATGATCCTTGATCACCCGATAGAGATCCACCAAACCAA
>JBCBZF010000104.1:0-10249 GCA_039815525.1 Bacteroidota bacterium
CGGTATGGCATTGGCAAAATCATAGTAATGTCGCTTGCCGGTGGTCAAATAAATGGTCTCCGTATCATCAAGCGCATACAAAGTTCGCATGCTGTCTTTGTAATATGTTTGGGCTGAGTCGGATAAGCGGTTCCAGTCTCGTAGTGCAATCCGATCAATGACCAGTCTGCTACGGGCAATGTTGACCAGGGCGCTATCCTTGCCCAGGCGCATCACCTCCTGCCAGAAACGTGGTTGCAGGAGTGTATCCCAGCCCTTGTACAGCAATGAGTCCTGAATGATGGTGTAACAATTGGCGTGTACATCAATTTCGTACAGCGGAATGATCGGCATACCATCTTTACCAAAAACCAGCAAATCGATGACGCTGTCATTGGGGAAAACCGTAAAGTGAATGTCAGCCTGTTCCAGACGAACGGGCTCTGAGGTGGCAGCAACCGAGGGGGAAATGCTGCAACTCTGCAGCAGCAGTAAGCAACATAAGCAAACTGCTGTCAACATAGCCGATATGTAGACTTGCACCTTCATCACAAAACTTTTTCAAGCAAAAAATTACCAAAGACATTCAGCTTAAAAAAGCAGATGAATCTGGATAGCTGTTCTGCCTGCGCGAACTCAGGTAAGTGCTTGCTGAATGGGCGTATCTGATGGGGGCATTTTTGGAGACAAAACGCCCACGGTTATTACATTATGTAACAAATATTAAAAAATGAAATATACAATAAATGAATAAAGGCTTAATTGCGTAGGGTATTTTCCAAGACATGAATATGAGAAACAAACATTTACCTTCTCACTTACATAATGTTCAATCTAGACAGAAGCGTGTGTTCCGTCTGCTGGGTTGGGCAGGTGCTTTTGGCTTAGCACTTGCTGGTATCATCAGTTTGACAGGCATTCTGGCAACCCAGGCAACGCACAGTTTCACAGAGGTAGCAAATGGGGATCCTGGCAATGCGGGGGATGATGCAGGTCTTAATGGACAAAAGGACGGGGGCTTTGCCTGGGGAGACATTAATCAGGATGGCTTTTTGGATTTGGTGATCAATACCAACCGAAACAATGCTTCCCACCGAACCAGGGTCCTGATTTCAAATCCTACTGACCCTGATAATCCATTTTTTGAAGACAAAACGGAAGACCTCTGTAAAGGCTGCCGGAATGTAAACCTTGAAAGGAGCGCATTGCTGGCAGACATCAATCATGATGGCTATTTGGACCTGGTCCGCAATACTTCCCGCTCACGGATAGAATTGTATTTAAACAATGGGCCAGCTTCCAATTTCAGTTTTGGGGTAGAACCCAACCAGGACCCAAATAAAATATTCAATGGTGCCACCTTTCACGATGGTGGGCTAAACGCTGAAGGTGTATTCTTTTCTGACTACAACAATGATGGTTGGCTGGATATCATCGTTGAAAACCATGAATACGGTGTAGACATTTTCGAGAACCCCAAAGATGGTACGGCAAACTTTACCACCGTAGAACCTGATTCGGTTGGTCTGCCGGATGTCGCAATTGACGGTGATTATGGTTCTTGTGTTGATTTTGACAATGATGGTGATATCGATATTCTGGCGAGAAAACGAGGGGAAAACGACTTTTACATCAATGGAGGCGGCTTTTTCCATGAAGGGCAGGATATTGATGACGCCAATAACGGAAACAAAGGCGGGGTTGCTTTTGGGGATTTTGACAATGATGGAGATTTTGATTTTTTCTGGACGGATAATGGTGTCAATCAAATTTGGCTCAATGACGGAAACGGGAACTATGTTGCCACTGCTGGAGCCGGTGATGGAGAACCCTGGTTGTCTGCTGGAATCACCGCAGAAACCACTGGAATTGATGGCGTTGCCGTAGGTGATGTCGATAATAATGGAACCACGGATATCTTCCTGACGGATAACAATGGTGAACACTTTCTCTTTCTGAATAATACCCCCAACGGTGGAGCTTTGTCATTTACGCACAACAACCTGGGCATCGATGTTGACGAGAATGGAGAAGGTTGTTCTTTTGCTGATTATGACAATGATGGGGACCTGGATTTGTACATCAATATCAACAATGATGACAACCAGCTTTGGCGCAACAACCTCAATGATGGTGGGGACCAAAACTTCTTATTTGTCGAACCGCGGATTAATCTGGGAGGTGGCGTATGGCGGGCCGCATTAGGCGCCAATGTGGTGGTGTATGATTGTTTTGGAAAACTGGTTGGGGGCATCAAAGATGTTCCCACTGTGTCTGGGCATGGAACGGACGCACCAGATATCCTCCATTACGGATTGCCTGATGGACCGGATGAATTGTACAATGTTGAGGTTCACTTTGTGACGAATAATGGGATCCGTAGGGTGGTTCAGAAACAGTTTGTCCCGAGCGATTCGAGTGATCAAAAGATTATCATTTATAACACGGATATCAATGATCCGGGCAATTGTTCTGACAATGATCTCGACAACCTCAATGACCTTCAGGATCTCGACGATGACAATGATGGCATTCCAGATACCGAAGAGCAAAGTTGTTCGAGTGTATCCACCACCGGCTTTGTCAACCTATGGGTATCTGAAAACGGCGCCTCTGATGAAGACGAGGTGTTGGGGGCGCCAGATGATGTTGGGGTGGAGCTACACTCGGATGGCGATTGGATTATTTTGGATCTTGGACGAGAATTGGCGATCGGTGATTCTTACACCATTTACTGGCGAAAAAGACCAGGACAAACTGGTACCGCAGTGATGATTCTGGAGGAGTCCACCGACAATAGTACCTTTATTGCGCATCCTTCTCCGCCAAGTACGACTTCCGAAACCTATGTTTCAGTTAGCCAGACTGCCAATGTTGCTACCCGCTACCTGCGGATTGAACGGGATGATCCTCCCTCTGACGCCGACTTTGAAATCGATGCCATTGAGTTTGTTAGCACTGAAACAGTCTGCGTTGATTTTGACACAGATGGCGATGGCATTCCAGACCGTGAAGATCTGGACTCAGACAATGATGGGATTCCTGATCTGATAGAAGCAGGTGGGATTGACGCAAATGGAGATGGGCTGGTAGACTGTCTGGCTACTTCAGAAAGCTTCGAGGTTCGTTTGGTGGTAACGGATGATTTTGGGAGTCGGGATACCGTAACCGCCGATGTAACGGCTGGTCCAAGTCCTGCTGTCAATATCAATACGAGTACGGGAGATTATGGCTGTTATGTGGTAAAAGGTGGCCTCTTAAGAGAGCAATGGAATGGTATTGCAGGTGGATTGGTTACTGATCTTACTGCTGATGCCAACTATCCCAATACGCCCAGCAACAAAAATCTGATCACCAGTTTTCAGGGACCAGAGAACATTGGCGATAGCTATGGAACCCGGGTGCGTGGCTTTTTAATCCCTTCTGAAACAGGTAATTATACCTTCAATGTAACTGGAGATGAAAATACTGAATTGTATCTGAGTACAGATCGTGACCCGGCCAATGCGGTGCGGATCGCTGATATCTCCACCTTCTCCAATGTTGCCGAACATACCAAAGAGGTAAACCAAACCTCTGCCACCATCGCGCTGACGGCAGGAGAGTTGTATTATGTCGAATTACTCCATAAGGAAAATACTGGTGGAGATCATTTTCAGGTATATTGGCGGACGCCTTCCAGTCCTGCCACCTGGGAGATCATTGGCAATAATAATCTGGCTCCATGGGCTGATTGTCCGAATGAAGGGCCGGTTGCGGTTATCTCCGTCAATGCGTCCACTGGTACAACACTGTATACGGTTGAATTTGACGCCAGTAGCTCAAGTGATGCAGACGGCAGCATTGTGCAGTACAATTGGGATTTTGGCGATGGGGTTCAGGATACGGGCGCCAATCCAACCCATACCTTTGTTACGCTTTCACTGGATGAAACAGATGGCGATGGATTATGTGATTTGTATGATACACATTTTGCCTCTTTCACCTCCGGAACAGCGATTGGGAGTCTTGACTCAGACAATGATGGTGTCCCCAATCATCGGGACCTGGATACTGACAATGATGGAATTCCTGATTTAGTAGAGGCCGGTGGGACGGACACTGATGGAGATGGACGGATTGATGGATTTATTGATCAAGATGAAGATGGCTTTGATGACGAATATGACCCGCTTGATCAGGATCAGTCTGGGGCCAATAATATCGCTTTTGCCAGTTTGGCCAATTCGCCATTGGTCCAGACTGCTGTCGATAGCGACGGAGATGGAATCCGTAGTCTGAGTGAAGGCTTTAGTAGCGGTGATACAGATGGCGATGGAATTCCTGATTGGATGGATGCAGATTCTGACAATGATGGCATACCTGATTTGATTGAGGTTGGTGGCATAGATGTGGATGGAGATGGAAAAGTCGATTTTGCCAATCCGGCTGGACCATTGTCCAATGATGTTGATGCTGATGGGTTAGCTGATGCCTATGACGCGGATTTGAACAATGATGGAGATACCTCTGATCCCGGCGATACCGGCCTTCCCTTGGCGATCACTGGCAGTGATGTAGGCGGGCGACCAATTGATTATTCTGCTTTCGACAATGATCAGAATGCAGGGACTGCCAATGGTAATTTTGACCAGGATGGCGATGGAATTCCCAATTTTAAGGACCTTGATGCAGATAATGATGGAATTGCAGACTTGGTGGAGTCCGGTGGCTTAGATGCCAATGCAGATGGTCGGGTAGATGCTTTGAGCGGATCTCTTTTTAGTGTAGGAAATGATGCAGATGGGGATGGGTTTTATGATGGCTATGACCCCGATGATAATTCTACCCCGACAGATGAATCGAATACGATCAGACCAATTGTTCTTTCTGGAAGCAGTGGGACTGGTACGTCTGATGGACATCCCGCTCTGGCAGATTACGCCGGCACCAGCCGCCTGAATGCTGGCGGAAACATCGATTTTGATCAGGATGGGATTCCCAATTATCTGGACCGTGATTCAGATGGCGATGGAATCCTGGATGTGCTGGAAATTGGCGCAGCTGATACTGACATGGATGGAGAAATCGATGGTTTTGCTGCCAATGATGCCGATGGAAATGGCTGGCATGACAATTTTGATTTTACGTATGCCACCACCGCTGATGTCAGTGGCACCGAATTCGCATCTAACTCGCTGCCTGATTTTGCAACAGGGATCGGCAATCCAGATCATGATGGTGACGGTATGCCCAACTTCCTTGACATTGATTCAGACAATGATGGGATCACTGATTTAGTAGAGGCACAAGGGTCCAGTCTCAATTTGGGGGACATTTATGACGGCTTGCAGATCCCTTCTGCCACAGATGCGGATTTTGATGGGATTTCTGCTCAATTTGACACTGGAGAATCCGGAACCTACATTCAGCCGCTCAATTTTGATGGTGCGGATGAGGCGGACTTCCTGGATGCAGATACGGACAACGATGCCATTGGTGATGCGATTGAAGGACATGATCCTGACTTTGATGAAGTCGCCAATACGACGCCCACTGGAACTGACAGCGACCGTGACGGGTTGGATGATGGATATGATACGGACATTGGCAATCCCAGTAGTCAGGGGTCCAGTCAGAATCTGCAAGACTCAGACAGCGATTTGGGAGCTGGAGGAGACCGTGATTGGCGGGATGGACTCAATGGCCCCCTGCCAGTAGAGTGGTTGAGTGTTGAAGCCATTTGGCAAGAGGAGGATGCGTGGATTACCTGGTCAGTTGCACAGGAAGAAAATGTGCTGCTGTATGAAGTAGAACGTTCTCTGGACGGTCGCTTCTACGAGAAAGTAGCAGAGCAAATGGCTGAAGGAGGAAGCGGAAGTGTGAAGAACTATCAACAGCAAGATGCATTTGCCAAAAGGCTGCCAGGCGAGAAAGTGTATTATCGGGTCAGGCAACTTGACCTCGATGGTCAGCAAAATTACAGTGAGACGGTCGAACTGATTAAAGGTGAGCTGGGCAATGCTTTTGAAGTGCGTCTTTACCCCAATCCGGCCACAGTACAAACCACCATTCAATTTGCCAATGCCCAAGCCGGTAAAATAGAGGTGACGAGTGTGAATATCGCAGGGCAGATGATGCATCGCAATCAGTATACGCAACCTGGCCCATCTGGGGAAATTCCGCTTCGGTTAACGGATTGGCCTGCTGGCGTTTACTTTATCCAGGTGTCTGATGGTACACGGAAGCAAAACCTTCGCCTGGTCGTCAAATAATACAGCCAGTTCAGGCTTATATATATTCGGCGCCAATTCCAGGGATGGATTGGCGCCGAATCTCTTCTGGTCAACTTGTGTATTTTCTGGGGCGATTCCCGTCTATTTCGCGTATGCCTTGATCATCTTTTTGAAAGCGGCATCTTTTTGTACACTGCTTAAAAGAGCATTCTTTTTTAGCTCTTTTTTGGTAAAGTTTCCGCTTTTTAAAGCACTTTCCAGCATCGGCATGGCGGCTTCCTTGTTGTTTGCCGCCAGTTCGCAGCATGCAAGGCCAAACTCTACTCTGGGCATAGATGATTCATCCAGGATTTTTACCTTCTCAAACAATTGCTTGGCTTTATCGATCTGGGCCTGATGCAAAAAGGTATAGCCTGCATGTAGCAATGGATTGGGTAAAGTGACTGAATCATTTTGGGCCAGCCATTTGTCAAAATGCGTGGCGGCTGAATTAAATTGCTGTAAGGCGTAATGGGCCTCTGCCTTCATAAAATGGGCTTCTGCATAATCAGGAGATTGCAAAATAGCAGCAGTTAAATCTGGAATTGCCTTGTTTGCTTTACCCGCTCTAACCTGGACGGAAGCTCGTTCATACAGGGCTTCTGGGTATTTCGGACGAAGCTTAATCGCAGCTGAAAAGTCGTTAAAGGCTTTGGTATCGTCTTTTTTTCCTACATAGGCCAACCCGCGCATATACAAAGCATTTGCATCCTTCTTGTCATATTTAAGGGCAAGCGTGAGTGCCAGAATTGCCTTGTCAAATTGTTGTAAGTCTACCTGTAGCCGTCCGACTTTGTAATGTGCGGTCGCAAGTTCTCCGTCTTGTTTGAGGGCCGTTTGATAGGCGGTAATCGCTTCAACCGGTCTTTCCAATTCGGTCAGGACGTCTCCCTGCAAAATGCTGGCTTTGGTCATGGAGGGCAATTGCATCGCGGCTTTGCCATAATCAGAGACAGCAGATTCTTTCTTCCCCAGGGCATAAAACGCCTTGGCTCGTTGGAAGTGCGCTTCAGGATACTTCGCCTGATTTGCGATGGCTTTGGTATAATCATCTGCTGCGCGCAGATTTTCGTCCTGTGCAAAATGTGCCTCACCCCGTGCAAACCATGCGCCTGCAAAATCAGGTTGAACCAGCAAGGCATTGGTAAAAGCAGTCGTTGCCTCTTGGTAATTCCCTGCCCGATGGGTGGTGAGGCCACTTTGATAAAACTGATCAGCTATGCGTCTGACCGCCTGGATTTCTGCTTCGCCTAAGCCGAGGCTGCGCGCCTTTTCAAAATCGGTCCCAGCTGCATAGACATTGTCCAGCTTTACATAGGCCAATCCCCTTTGATACCAACCATCATTGCGTTCAGGTGCCAGACGGACCACATCCGAAAAATCCTGCGCCGCTTCTGTAAACATATTCTGTTGGTAGCGTACCTTGCCGCGAATGAGGTATAAGTCGGGGTTTTGGGGCGCCAGGGAAATGGCTTCAGCATAATCAGACAATGCAGCAGGATTCTGTTTTTCTTTCAGTCTTAACTGAGCGCGTTTCAGAAACAGATCCGGATCTTTGAAGATAGATAAGGCCATCCCGTAGTCTGCAATGGCCTGACCGGCATTGCCTTGTTCTTCATGCAAACGGGCACGAAGCGAATAGGCGGCCCAATGCTCTTTATCCAGTGTAAGGCTTTCGTTTAAATCTTTGATGGCTTGCTTGGCCTTTTTTTGCGCAACATATTGAGTTGCCCGACCAAAGTAGACATCTGGATCAGTTGGCTTCTCTTTTAGTTCTTTGCTGTAAACCTTTACCCCATCAGAGGGTGCACTCTGGCTGAATTTCGATTTGAGAAAATTGATGTAAACCAATCGTTGTTCCAGCTTTTTGATCCGGTTTTCTACTGAATCAATGCCCGGACGCATTTCATTGGCTTTGCGTAGTTCTGTCAGGGCTTTTTCATATTCGTGCATGGTCTGGAAGCGAATCCCATACTTGAGTGCATTGCGATATTGACGCTTTTCCATGGCCAGTTTGTCATCCATGATGGTTCTGACCCGATTGATTTTTTTCAATAATGCCACCTGATAAGGATCAACCGCCTGGGCTTCCTGATAAGACGATAATGCCAGCTCGAAATTTTCATCTGTCAACGCCTGGTCGCCGCGTTCTACCAATTGTTTGAAGCTATTGGCCTTTTCTTCCTCAAACAACTTGATTCGCTCCTGCATGCGCTGTTCAAAATCCTGCAAATATTCACGTTCAATCGCTGCGGCTTGCTGAGCCAGATCATCTACCCGACTGTCAACTGCTACCGGGGCTTCTCCCGTGCTGGCAGCAAGTGTTTCCGGCGCTGCAACATTCTGATAGTCTACTGCCACAAATTCATCCTCCGGATTGGCGAAAATCAAGCTGACAATGCGGGTTTTCCATCGTCCACCATCACGGTCAGCTCGCAATTCTGCGATACGTCCCTGGGGCCGGTACACCTGGGTAACTTCCTTATGCCGCTGATCGAAGTTTCGGTCAAAGTAAACCTTGATGTAGGTATACTCCTTTTTCTCAATCGCTGAGGATTGGATGTTGGAGAAAGAAATACTGGGTTGAGGACTTTTGGTATAAAAGATGTCCAGATCCTGTAAATATCGCCTGGCGGAGACGTCTACCGCAGGGCCTTTGTTGGTCCGGCGTGGATCTACATCATCCTCAATGACAGATGATTCCCGGTAGAAAATCTGGTTAGGTGATTGAGATGAAAAACTGTTGTTAACCAGGATTTCAGTTTGGGACAAGCTGATGTTTTCATTTGAAATGACATTCATCAGGCTCTCCAATTCCTTGACCATCAATTTTGCAGTATAGCTGATCTCAAGTTTGTCGGAGGCAGAGAGGGTATCCTGCGCCCGACTTGGCAGAGTCATCAGAAGACTCAAGACAAATGTGAGAAGGCAGCGTTGAAAGATCGATTGTGTGATGGGATACATGGGAGGTAATGTTGGAATTCTATCAATACATCAGACAGTTAAAGTAAGGTTGGTTGTTTTCGCTAAGGGTGTATTGGATCAAGGAAAAGAACGTTTTTACGATAGTCATCTTTCTCTTTTTTGGTCATTTTCTGAAGGCTTCCAATTTGCCAGCCACCTCTTGGATAACGTTCGACATGGAAACTCCATCGATCAAGTTGGAGAAAGTGATATTCGATTGCGTGTATTTTGTTGTAAGTGATCAGACCTGCGTTGAGTTCCCGCACGAATAAGCTTAGCTGGGCGGCCCGAAAATTTCGGTGAAGATATCCCCGAATAAACTTACGATTGGAAAAGACCTGATCAATGTTCATGAAATCCGTGGCATGACTGACCGGATTCAGGCTGGCAGACGGTGTGTCGGCTTCCGGGAGGCGAAGAAAATCTGCTTCTACGCCGCAAATAACCCATTCTGAAGCCAGGCTGGTGTCGCTTTCGACCTTAAGGGTCAAAATCGCTGTATGGACACTGTCTCGGTAATTGAGCTCACAGAATACCTTGGCAAACCATTCCTGATCGTAATAGCTCAGATAGCTGGCGGTGTCCATTTCGAGGATGTCGCCCACAAAATATTTGACTGCGTTGGTATCAAGAATCTGCTCTTTACGGGGGAAAAGGGTGCTGAGGAGCGCCATGCGGTTCATGGGCTCATCCGGAAAGTGCTTGAGCATATATTTTGACACCAGCGTATTGGTGTCGCCATTGAAGCGCTCAAAGAACTCATCTATCTGCTTTACCTTTAACGCAAAAGCATGTTCTTCAGGTTGGTAAAAAGATTGAGCAGCGCAGGTATGAAAACCAATCAGGAGCAGGCACCCGATCAGCCAGGAGAAGGGATTCTGCATTAACTGGTTTGGTACACTTTGATATTCGAAAGCAAAACATCCCAGAGATCAGAAGTAGAGCCTTCCTGTGATTTGGTGTAGCCTTTGAACATAACTTCTACACGCTTTTCCGTTTTATCTTCATATACCAGCAGGCCATCTTTGAAGCCTTTGAAAATCTGGGTAAAG
>JBCBZF010001073.1:0-2462 GCA_039815525.1 Bacteroidota bacterium
GCACTGGAACCATCACCAGCACGCAGTAAAAAGCCCAGCGTAACACTTGCTTTGCTTTTGACCCGAACATGAAACGACATATTGCTACTTAAGTCAGTCAGATCGCCCCCACCGGCGGGAAGTTGGGGATTGATGATCAGCGGGCTAAAAGAACCCAGGGGTGCATTGGTGGTGTCAGTAACTGATACCATCACAGCACTACAGGCAGTGTCCAGGCTCTGGGTCAAGGCGCTACCACCACTCCCGGAAAAGGGAGGATCAGCGGCGGTTTCCCAATGAACTTCATAAAGGGCCTGCCCGAGAGCAGACACAGCGCTTAACAGGAATACGAGACAAAAAATTGTCCCTCTTCGCAAGAGAGTAGTTTTCATCATTGATAGAATATGTTTTTCTGTGGGTAAAATGATGTCATAAAAGAGCAAACGGCAGCAATGCCGGATGCTGAGTCGCTAAGGCAGATTCATAAATGCAACAGGCACGTCAAAGTGGACCGCATCTTGCCCGACATTGGGCACCAACTGGACGCTGACCACGGATTGACTGTGATTCTTCAGAATCCAGATCCGAGCCTTCCCATTGGCGAGGCCGATTCTTCTTGAACCAACTGAGGTACCCTGATTGTCGAGTAATTTGCCTTTGCCTGTCAAGCCGAAAAGGACAAAGCTTTTATTGTCCAGACATTGAATCTGCTTTTGGTCCATCAGGCGCGCTTCCACCAAAACGGAATCACCCTGATTCGCAATTGTCGTCAGTTGCAGCTGATGTGGTTCTTCCCATTGTTGGGTCTGGTAAAAGAAGGTCAGGGTATCACGCACGACACGTTTGCCTTTTTTACCTTGAGCAATGATGGTGTTCTGACCAGCTTCTAATGAAACCATCCAACGGAGTCCAGCCGCAGGAAAGTCCTGGCTGTTGCGTTTCTTTTGCCCCATCCGCTCTCCATTCACCCACAAATCAGCTGTCTCACAATTTGAATAAAGCTTGATCAGCTTTTCTTCTTCTGCCTGTCCCCATCTGGTCTTCCAACTGCTGCCATAGATATGTAACATAGGTGCCTGGGCCCAGTATGATTGGAAGACGTAATAGCTTTCCTTTTTCGCAAAATCTCTTTCTAAAACGCCTTTCTGATTGACGTAAGGAATCGGATTTTCGGGACGGAGTGGAGTAGAAAAATCTTTGAAAGGCCAATAGGCTGTTCCAGTCAACCAAGGCATATTTTCCTGCTCTTTTAAATGCCAATCAATCAAATTACAGGCATAAGTGGTAGACCAATCGCCATTTTTGGACACCCTGGGATCGCCTCCACTGAGCAGAAAATCGCCATCCCTTTCGTCTGCTGAACCCATACGCCCAATGTCTTCAATGCCTTTATCAGGGTCTTCTGAGTGACGGTAGGCAAAATGTGAAGCGCCCCATTCTACGTGCAGGAAATGATCCACCTTTTCCATCTCCTTGCGGCTGATCTCCTGATATTCTGGAAAAATCCCCCGGTACCAACCCGCCCAAATAGAGGGAGAGTACACGTCCACCAGATCCTTTGCGAAATCACAACGGCGAATGGCGGTTTTACGACTATTATCCAGTACATGTGCCAGCGCATTCATGTCAGCCATCGTCTGACGGATGGCGACCGTATCAAGTTTTTCTCTTTCGCCCCGCCAGTCATGCTCATTGCCCAGGCCCCAAATGATCACCGAAGGATGATTGTAATGCTGGTAAATCAGCTGTTCAAGGGTAAAGTGAATGGATGTTTTCTGCCCCTCCGAATCTGCACCCGCCCGACACCAGGGAATTTCTTCCCAAACCAGGATGCCGAGTGAATCACATAATTCCAGGACCTTATTGGCTTGCTGATAATGGCCCAGTCGAATGAAATTCACCCCCATTTCCTTCATCAGGACAAATTCCTTTCTGAGCAATGCATCGGTCATGGCCGCTCCGGTTCCGGCATGGTCTTCATGACGGTGGGTTCCCTTCAACAGCAATCTTTCTCCATTGAGGTAGAATGGTCCTTTTTTCTCAAATGTAAATTCCCGGATGCCAAAAGTGGTCTGCATCCGATGGTTTCCATGTCTGGAATCCAGTGAAACTTCACAACTATACAAATGAGGTTTTTCAGGGGACCAGAGCTGTGGATCACTGATGGTGAGTTGTAATGTCCCTGGCGCACTCAATTTTGAAGAAATGCGTTTCTGTAAAAGTGTTTTCCCCGTGGGGTCCTTGAGCGTGATCCTGTAAGCCAATGTATCCACCTGTCTGGTAGGATTATACAGAAAGGTTTTAATGGCAATTGCTGCAGATTGATGATCTGCAGAAAGGTTGGCAGATACATGGATATTGTCAAGGGAAATCGCCGGCACATATTCCAGATGTACGTTTCGGTACATGCCACCATATAGATTGAAATCACTCAGGTCAGACGGAATATCGTATAGGTCTCTGGTATTGTCTGCACATACTGC